>JALSQC010000268.1 GCA_026985625.1 Bacteroidales bacterium
TATTGAATTCCATCCATAAACATTCCGTCTTGTATAAGTGTAGGAATTATTAATAAAATTAAAATCGAGAAACTTATAAGGTAAAACGGAAAATATTTATTTTTAAACATATTTTATCTAACCAAAAAAAATATATGATATTAGTATTGCGGCAATTATTCCTGCTAAATCGGCAATTAAACCTGCCGAAATAGCATAGCGTGTTTTTTTTATACCTACCGAACCAAAATAAACTGCAATTATATAAAAAGTTGTATCGGTAGCTCCTTGAAAAACACACGATAATCTTCCTATAAAGCTATCGGCTCCGTAGTTTGTCATTGTTTCTACCATCATACCTCTTGCTCCGCTACCGCTTAATGGTTTCATAAATGCTGTAGGAAGTGCTTTTACAAACTCGCTGTCGGGTGTAAAAAGTTTAATAAAATGGTCTAATCCCGATATTAAAAAATCCATTGCTCCGCTTGCTCTAAATACTCCTATTGCTACTAACATTGCAACAAGGTATGGAATTATTTTTACTGCTATTTTAAATCCGTCTTTTGCACCGTCTATAAAAACATCGTAAACATTTACTTTTTTACGTAAGGCTAAAAGTATAAAAAGTATTATTATCGAAAATAAAATAATATTACTTGCTGCCGATGATATTGTTTGTAGTTTGTCTTGTGGCAGACTTGTAAAATAATAAATTATACCGCTTACTAATAATGTAAAAACTCCGAGATATGCAAGTATTGTTTTGTTAAAGATATTTATTTTTTGAAAAATAGATACTGTTATTATTCCTACAAGTGTTGAAAAAAATGTAGAAATTAAAATAGGAATAAAAATGTCAGCTGGATTTGCTGCTCCAAGTTGAGCTCTGTAAACCATTATGCTTATTGGTATAATGGTTAATCCCGAGGTGTTAAGAACAAGAAACATTATCATAGAGTTGCTGGCTGTGCTTTTTTTTGTATTTAGTTCTTGTAATTGAGTCATTGCTTTTAAACCTAAGGGAGTTGCTGCATTGTCTAATCCAAGCATATTAGCTGAGAGGTTCATCATTATAGAACCTACAACAGGATGATTTTTTGGAATATCAGGAAATAATTTGTTAAAAAACGGACCTATAATTTTTGATAATATTTTTACAATTCCGCCTTCTTCGCCAACACGCATAAGTCCTAACCACAGAGTCATAACTCCTGTTAGTCCCAACGAGAGTTTAAACCCTGTTTCTGCCATATCAAAAGTTGAGTTTATAATGTCGTTAAAAACTCCTACATCTCCAAGAAAAAAAAATTTAATTATAGCTGATATAAAAGCTATTATAAAAAATCCTATCCAAATATAATTTAAAATCATTTTTTAGTGATTTTAATTTTTTACAAAGTAACTTAATGTTAATAATAAAAAAAGAAATTACTTAATAATTTTATCAAGATATTTACGAGCAGCATCTTTATGTATTAAAATGTTCATGGTTTTTAATTTTATGTAATCGGAACTATAGTATTTATATCCTTTTTCTTTGCCGTTAAATGCTCCGCTTCCGGAATCTTTAACCAAGAACCAAGTTTTATTGTTTTTTTGTAAATATCCTACTATATGCACACAGTGGTCGTCGGTTGTAGATTTATTTTGCATACGCATTTCTCTCGATAATTGATTTATATTTTCCGGTGGACAATCAAAGTCGGGTATTATTGCAACGTCTTTTTTATCTACCATTCCGGGTTCCGATACGTCGCCACAAATACTTATTGTGTAGCCGTTTTTTATTGCGTTAAATATAAGATTGTAATAATCGTTTAGTTTAATATTGTAATATTCGTTATGTCTCCAATTATCGTCTTCTGTAAGTTCGTGTCTTTCGTTAAATTTTTCGTGCATTGTTGACATAAAGCTGTAATAATCGTCGGGGTTTATTTTTAAATTATTAATTAAATATTTTTTTGGTGTTATTTTTTTTCCGTCAACAATAATTGTGTCGGGGGGAACTCCCATATTTTTATTTAAAATTGATTTTACGGTTTTAATAACTTTAGATTTATTCCATATCGAGTTTTGTTTTACTGTTTTTAAATAATTTTTTAATTCGCTTATTAACTTGTCGTGATTATAAAACTTTTGATTTGTATTTTTTGCTTTGTAATCGCTAAAACGCACAATACCGTATTTTTTATAAATAATTGGTATTTCGTTTGCTTCGGAGCCTTGCGAAAAAGTTGTTTTACCTCGCGTATCGACAAATTGTTTTG
>JALSQC010000269.1 GCA_026985625.1 Bacteroidales bacterium
AACATAAGTTAAAAAAACCAGAAACGACGAAATAAAAATTTGTTGACGCTTATATAAATTACTTATAGACAAAATTGCTATTACTCCTGCAAAAATCTGTATTATAACAAACTCGAACGAGTTGGGTACTAAAAAGCCTACAATTAAAATAGTTACAAGGTGTGCGAATAGGGCTGTTCTTGCATCGTAGAATGTGGTAATGATTATTGGTATTAAAGCAAACGGAATAACATATATGCTAAAAATATTATTTCGAACAACAATACTGCTTAATGATATAAAAATTAGCATTATTAACAGTATAAATAATGTTTTTATGTTGCTGTATAATATATCTTTTTTAAAATTAACGATAAATAAAAATAAAATTAAAAACGATAGTGTAATTAGTATAATTCGTCCTAATAATAAATAAAAACTTGTTTTTGTGCCTGTTTTTTCTTCGTATTCGCGTTTTAACGACGATAGTATTCTAAATAATTTTTGGTTAATAAGTTCGCCTTTTGATATAATAAGTTCGTTTTTTTGCACAAAGCCGTAAGTTATTGATATATTATCGAGTTTTTGTTTTTTAATTTCGTCGTAAGTTGTTTTGTCGAACTCGAGGTTGCTTTTTATGTATTGTTTTATGTTAAGTGTTTTAAGAAAAACGTAATCTAAATTATTTATATAATTATAGTCTTCTTTTTGGCTGTTTATTATTTTATCAATTTCTTCTTTTGCTGATATTAAATCGTATATATCATCGGTTGAATATTGTTCGGCTGAATTGTTTTTTATTATAAATAGCGAGTTATCAGGAAATTTTAGTTTTTGATATTTAGAATAATCTATAATTCCTTTATCGTAAATTTTTTTTAATAATGATATAACGTAGTTGTAATATTTTAGTTTTTGTTCGTTGTTTGATTCTTCGTCGGGCACACGATAATAAACGTTTATATGTTCTTTCCATTTTGTTTCAAAATTTTTAGAAAAATTAAAAATAGCATTTTTATAAATTTCGTTATTAATTTTAAAATACGGAACGAGGTTATTTTTTATACTGTCTTTTTCTTTTTTTATTTCGTCGTTGGTTTTATATATTGCAAAATCGAATGGAGCATACAAACTCTCGTGCATCCAAGGTGATCCTTTTTGAAACTCGTATCTAAATCGACCTTCTTTTGGCGAAACTAAATAAACAATGGCTATTGATATTATAAAATATAGTATCTTTAAATAGAATTTTATTCTGGCACTTTTAATTTTTTTCATGTAAAATTGTAAAATAATTACAAATTTATAATTTATTAGATTAAACCCAAATTTTAAGTTTTTTTTAAATATAAAATTATTACGGGTTATTTAATTATATGTGTTTAATAAGGTTAAATGTGCAAATGTTTGTAAAATTAACTATTTGCTAATATTCAAAAGTTTCTTTTTTATCGAGCGAGTATAGTTTAATATAAACTTTTTTTGATTTTGGATAGGCTACGTCTGATATGTCAAATTTTAGTTCTTTAGTAATGTTTTTATTGCAGTTTTCGCCTGATTTGTCGTGTTTTAAAAATAATATTGCTTGCGGAGGAAAACTTTTAAGATACGATTTGTTAAATATTAACGAGAAATTGTCTTTTTTGCAGGCATTGTAATTTACTTTTACTGTTAAAATATTTTTGTTTATTGTAAAATCTATAATTTTATAATCGATGTTTGTTTTTATAAACTGAAAATTTTTATCTACAATAAGTTTTTGTGTTTTACACGAGCTTACAGTTAAAATAAGAATAAATAATAATATTTGGGGTAAATTTTTCATGGTATGATTTTTTTATTAATTATAGGTCAATTGTTTTAATTTTATTTTGTGTTACTTGCATTCTGTTATTAGCCCGTATTTTAAAATTTATACGAGCAATTGAGTTTGCCCAGTGACTTGCTATTCCAATGCCCGATGCTCGTCCTTTATAACGTTTTGCCGAAATAATTTTTTTGGTTGTTGTGTCAAAATAAACTATATCAACGGTTGATGTTTCGGTAATTTTATTTAGTTCTTCGACAATATATATTATTCCTATTTTATTTTTGTCGGTAAAATTGTAGTTTTTTATTATTTTTTGTAAATCGTCAAATGTAAATTTGCTATCGACTGTTTCTGGTTTTATGTTTTTTGCAAAATCAATTTTATCGAAATTATTAAATATTTGCGAAAAATCAAATATAATATTTCTTTGATAAAATGTTCTATCAAGTTGGTATTTGTTAACCTCGTTTACTATTTTAAAGTTTAATTTTTTAAATTCTTTGTTTAATATTTCGGGGTGTCTAAAGCCATAATCGCCTATTAGGTAAGCGTTTGAAAAATCGACTCCATACCATATTTTTTGTTGGTTTTTAATTTTATTTTGCGAAAATAAATTTAACGATACAAATAATATTATTGTAGTTAGTGCTATGTTTCTCATTGTTATATTTTTTTTGATAAATTTACGATAAAAATTTTTATCATAAAATTATTATTTATATTTTTTTCGATTGTCTATAAAAGTAATTGGTTTACGGCTCATTTCGGGGAATTGCATTTTGTAAATAATTTCTGATGGTAAGAATCTTATTTTTGGAGCAACTCGTAGTTTTGCACGAAAATGATCTTTAATGGTTTTTTCGGAATTTATTTTGTTGTCTTTACAGCCTATATTTATTAAGATTTCGTCGGTTCCAAGGTTGTTTGTTGATATTTCTACAATATAATTTTCTACACAATTTATTTCGTTAAGCACATCGTATATTGCCGGTGGATATAGTGTTGTTCCTTTGTATTTAATCATTTGTTTTTTTCGTCCTATAACGGGTCCGAGTCGTATTGTATTTCTGCCGCATGCACAAGGTTCGTTGTAATGGTAACAAATATCACCGGTTTTAAATCGCAATAGAGGCATTCCTTCGACTCCAATTGTTGTAATTGTAACTTCGCCGGGTTGGTTATCGGCAACAGGGTTGTTATTTTCGTCGAGAAATTCTACTATTATCATTTCGGGGTGGTGGTGTCCTCCTTGTCCGTATTCGCACTCGGTAAATGCTGTTCCCATCTCGGTTGATGCGTATGTCGAATAGAGTTTTATATTCCACTTGTCTTTAATTTTTTTGCCTAATGTATTTAGCGAGAAGTCGGTATTTCTGATAGCTTCGCCAATGCAAACGGCTTTTTTTATTGTTGAGTTTTTGTAGTCGATATTATTTTTTTCGGCATATTCTATGAGTTTTGTAATAAACGATGGAACGGTTACAAAAGCTGTGGGGTTTATTCGGCTTATTGTGTCGAATTGTAATTCGGGATTTCCGGGTCCTACTCTTACAATTCCTGCTCCTATTTTTCTAATTCCAGAGAAATATGCAAGTCCTGCCATAAATCTACGGTCCATTGTAACCATTAGTTGATAAATGTCATTGGGTTTGCCATTTGCACAGGTAAACGATATTTGTTCGTTATATGCCAAGCGTTCGAGGTCTTTATCGGTCATTGCAAAGGTTACGGGTTCGCCTAGGGTTCCAGATGTTGTAATGTAGTCTATTATTTTACTGCGAGGCACACAAATAAAGTCGTTATTTCTTTTTTGTAAGTCGTCTTTTGTGGTAACCGGAATTTTTTTTAGGTCGTCTATGGTTTTAATATCTGATATTTTTATATTATTTTTTTTAAAAAGCTCGCTATAAAATTTTGAGTTGTTTTTTAAATATTCTAATATTTCGGGAAGTTTTTTTTCTTGAAATTCTTTTATCTCGTTTAACGATTTTGTTTCTATATCAGGAATAATATTCATAAAACTATAATTTTTATTATATTACAAATTTAATAAATTATTAAATTACTCGAAAATATATTATGAGTTTTAAAACGGGTATCCTATGCCGATGTTTAATTGGAAATCGTTTGAATTATATTTTCGGTTTGTTATTATTAGTCGTTTTTGCAAGTCTTCTTGAGGTTCGTATATTTTAATTCCCAAATCAAATCTAAGTATAAAGAATGAAAAATCGAAACGCAAACCTGCTCCCGAGCCAACAGCTATTTCTTTATAAAATCGGTTAAATCTAAACATTGCTGATTCTCTATCTTCTATTTTATTTAGAGCCCATATATTTCCGGCATCGACAAAGACGGCTCCTTGCATAACCCAGAATAATTTAAACCTGTATTCTATATTCGATTCTATTTTTATGTCTGATGATTGTATTGGTATTTGCAAAGTGTCTTTGTATGAGCCTGGTCCAAGGGTTCTTACTTGCCATGCCCGTATGTCGTTTGCTCCGCCTGCAAAAAATTGTTTTTCGAAAGGTAATGTTTTTAGATTTCCATATGGGTAGCCAATTCCAAAAAATAATCGATATACTATTTTATTTTTGT
>JALSQC010000270.1 GCA_026985625.1 Bacteroidales bacterium
GTTTGTTGTATATTTATAATATCTGTAATCGAAATCGGTTTTTAAATATTGGGCAAATCTATTATTAAAAATTTCGTAATAATTGTCTTGTGTAAGTTGACGGTTTGTTAGTTTGCTGTATTCTGCTAATATATTTCCTGCTGATTCGATATCGTATTTAAAGTATATGTAATTTTGTGTTTTGTTTATTTTTTGATTTGAGAAGATAAAGCTATAGCTTGTTACCGGAATAAGATGGTCGGTATAACTCTCGCGTATATATGGGTTTGAGAATGATTTTAAGAAATCTAAACTCATAGCTTTAATTTTTGCCGAACTTACCGATATAGGTGTAAATATATGATGTATGTTTTTTGATGTTTTCCATAAATATCCGTAAGACATATCGGTAACTATACGTGTGTAGTCGGGGCGTAATTGATAATTATAAATTGTGTTTATTATAGTTTTTGGGTGATATTTTTTTACGAATTTTTTTGATATAAAAGGGAAAAAAAATCTTGGTATTGTTATGCTTGTGTTTCCTTGATACTCTTGTGTGTTAAATGGTAAATATTTTACTAAATTATCGTTATAATTTTTATTTATAATAGTTTGTGTTTCTATTGCTGTTTTAAATCTAATGTTTATTATTTCGGCTCCGTTAAAAATGCTTTTGTTTGTGTATGATATGTTTCCTGCCGCACCTAAGTTTCCCGACGAGTTTGTTCCTTCGACTTCGATAACATACGATTGTTTTTTTGATGGACTTAAATTTATTTCGCAATTTAGCAATGGTTTATTTATATTATCCAAAGTATAAAAGTTTATGTTTATAAATTTAAATAATTGTAAGTTTTGTATGTTGTTATATGTTTCGGTTGTTGCGTTGTAGTTATATGTTGAGTCTTTTTCGATATTTAAAAGAGGATAAATAACTTTGTAGTTAAATTTATATTTTTTTAGTTTTATAAAATAAATATTGTTATAAATAAAAGTGTCGAGGTTGTTTAAATATACTGTATCTTTTTTAATTATTTTGTTTAAATCGTAATTTATATTAACGTATATGTTTTTAATTTTATAAACTTTATGATTTTCGGTTATAATTTTGTTATTATAGTTTTTGCGTTGTATTTTTTTTATGCCTATTGTTACGTTTATGGTTTTTTTCGATTTTGAACTGTCTGCATCAAAGTAAATATATTCTTTTGAAAAATTATAATATCCATGGTTTTTAAGTAATATTGTTAGACGGTTTCTTTCGTCGGTAAAATTATCGATATCATAATTTTTGTTTAGTTTAATTTTACAATTAATATCATCGGCAATAACAATCTTATTTATTTTTGAATCTTCGATTTTGTATGCTATTTTGTTTATTTTATATGCTTTATTTGAATTTATTTTATAATAAACATTAATTTTTTTATTTTTTTGTTTAATCGAGTCCTTAATTGTTGCATCAAAATAGCCTTTGTTTTGTAAATATTGTTTTATTTGTTTAATAGATTTTTTTGTTAAATATTCGTCGTATATTACAGGAGGTTCGCCTAGAATGTTTTCTAATTTTTTTCGCAATTTTTTATCTTTTTCGGTATGTAACAAGTTGTAATTGTATAAATGGAATTTGTAAAAACCTAATATCTTGCTATTAGGTTTTTGTGTTATATAATTTGTTATTTCTGATATGTTTAAATCTTTATTATTTGATATTATATGAGTTTTATTTAATAAAAACTTGTCTTTAGGGACAAATTTTGTAGATTTACAAGAGTAAAATAACAATACTGAAGCTGTTACTGCGGTTATAATATTTTGTATATTTGTGTGTTTCAATAAATAAATATTAAAAATGATTAGTAAAAATAAAGTAAAATTTTTAAATTCATTAAAATTAAAAAAAAATAGAGATATAAATAATTTATTTATAATCGAAGGTACAAAGATATATTTTGAATTAGTTAAACAAAAAAAATATAAATTAATTGAGACTTTTTGTACAAAAGATTGGTTAAGTAAAAATAAAATAAATTACGAATATACTTTAGTAAGTAATAGCGAATATAAAAAAATAAGTAATCAAAAAAATCCCGAAGGTATTATGTCGGTTGTAGAAAAACCGATTTTAAAAATAAATAATAACAAAATATTAAATAGTTTTTCTATTGTTTTAGACGGCATACAAGACCCCGGAAATTTAGGAACAATTATACGAACTGCCGATTGGTTTGGCGTTGAAAATATTTTTTGTTCAAGAATAAGTGTAGATGTTTATAATCCTAAGGTAGTTCAAGCCACAAAAGGAGCAATTTTTAGAGTAAATGTTTTTTATGTAGATTTATTAGAATTTCTTAACGAATTTAATAATAAAATAGAATTTTATGCGGCTTTTCTTAAAGGTGATAACATTTACAAAACAAAATTTAAAAAAAGCGGAATGTTAATTTTGGGTAACGAGGGTAATGGAATATCTGATAAAATATTACAGTTTAATATAAAAAAAATAAAAATACCTAATTTTTCTAAAAAAATAAATAAAACCGAATCGCTTAATATATCGGTATCATCAGCTATTTTTTTATCCGAAATTTTAAAAAGTTAAAAAAAAATAGTATATTTATATAATTTTTTTTGAAATTTGTTATAATTTTATAAAGTTATTATGGATTTATAATATAAACATTCTTATATGGATAGCAAGCTAAAATATTCTGTATCATTATTTAAAGCAATGTTAAAAGACAATCTTGGTTATATTTACCGGGGCAGATTTACACGAGACATTAGCGATAATATTCTTTCTTTAACCGAAAACAATCTTTCTAACCAAGAAGATTCGTCAAAAATGAAAAAACGGGTATATCTTATTTTGGTAGAAGGATTGCAAAATATTACACGACATCAAGATGATACCGATAATGATTCGCCATATACTTATGGTATGTTTGTTATACAAAAAACAGATGATAAATATTATATTACTACAGGAAATTTAATTTATAAACAAAACATTAATCACATAAAAGAACTTATTGATAAAATTAATTCGTTAGAAAAAGAAGAACTTAAGTTATATTATAAAAAAGTTTTAGAAGAAGGCACATTGTCTGAAAAAGGGGGAGCAGGTTTAGGATTAATTGATATGGCTAAAAAATCGGGGAATAAATTATCTTACGCTTTTAAAGATATAGACGATAAATACTCCTATTTTTATTTGCATACAATACCATCGTTAAAAGACGAAAATGTTGATCCTCAAGACGATAAATCATTAAATAACATAGTTGAAATACATAAAGTTCTTAACGAACAAGATATTTTAATGATTTTTAACGGACATTTTAATCAAGAGAGTTTTATGCATCTTTTAGCATCGGTTGAAGGTCAATTGCACGGAAGCGCAAAAGATAAAAAACGAATGTATTATATTATTGTTGAGATGCTACAGAATATAGTTAAACATGGCTATTCCCCCGATGATACAGGTCTTGGCAACCAAGGAATATTTTTTATTAGCGAGAGTAAAGGCGAGTATAGAGTTGCTACAGGAAATTACATAAAAAATGACGATATAGAGCAATTTAAAAATAAATTAACCTACATAAACTCGATACCAAAAAACGAATTAGATAAAAAATATGGCGAAAATATATTTGACTTTGAAATAGATGATAATAAAAAATCAGGCTTGGGAATTATTGACTTAAGATTAAAAAGCGGACAAAAATTACAATTTTATTTTGATAAAATAAATGACGATTTTTCGTTTATAACTTTACAAGTTATTATGAAAATTTAATATGGAAACATTAATTTTAGAAAAAACTAAAGATACCCCAAAAGTTATTTTAGACTCGCATAATAATATTTTTTTATTTGAATATAAATCGTTGCCAGAAGATGCTATGTCGTTTTATAAACCAATACTTAATTGGATAGAACTATACAGCGAATCGCCAAACAAAAAAACTGTTTTTGAGTTTAAATTAGAATATTTTAATACATCTACAACAAAACAATTTGCAAAATTGTTTTTAATTTTAGAAAAATTAGTTCCCGAATATGACGTTACTATAAAATGGTATTACGATAAAAACGATTTAGATATGAAACTTGCAGGCGAAAGGTTTAACAAACTTTTAAAATTAAATTTTGAGTTTGTAGAGTTAAATTAATTTTATACTTTTATTTTAAATCCTATAAGCATAACGTCGTCGATTTGTTTTTTATCGCCTTTCCAATTATTAAACTCTATATCGTAAATAGCATATTGCTCATTAAAATCTTTATTATAATTATTTAATATCATTTGTCTAAAACGCTTAATTAAAAACTTTTTATTGTGTTCGCCTCCAAATTGGTCTTGAAAACCGTCGGAAAACATATAAACATTTACATCTTTTGTTAATTTTATTTTTTTGCTTACATATTTAACATTATCAGAATTTGAGAATATGCCTCCTATAGAAAAAACGCTTCCTTCGAAAAATATTTTTTCGCTATTATTAAAAACATAAATCATTTGATTTGCCGTTGCAAGCTCAAGTTCTTTTGTAGTCTCGTTGTAACACACGATACTTAAATCCATTCCGTCGCTTTGCGAATCTATATTATGATGTTCTTGATTTAATGTTGTAATAATTTTATCGTTTAATTTGTATAATATATCT
Organism: Bacteroidales bacterium; assembly: GCA_026985625.1. Lineage (GTDB taxonomy): Bacteria > Bacteroidota > Bacteroidia > Bacteroidales > JAFGXI01 > JALSQC01. The sequence goes on from JALSQC010000270.1 coordinate 4,653, forward strand.
TCTAAACTATTAGTTTTTTCTAATATTATAACATCGTTTAATAACATTTGCCCTATAATACTCATAAAAGCACCCGGAACACTATGCCCTGTAGAATCTGCGGTTACAATATATTTTTTATTATTTGTTTTGTAAAACCAGTAAAAATCGCCCGATATAACATCGCGAGGCTTATATAAAATAAAATTCTCGTCAAAAAATTTGTCTAAATCTTCCTTTTTTGGAAGAATAGAGTCTTGAATTTTTTTTGCATAATTTATACTGTAATTTATTAATTCGTTTTGTTTTTTTATTTTTTGTTCTGCCGATTTAAGTTGCGATATATCGCTATCGATAGCAACAACATAAATAATATTATTTTTATTATCTAAAATTGGGGTTAGTGTGGTTTGAGTCCATATTTTTTCTCCGTTTT
>JALSQC010000271.1 GCA_026985625.1 Bacteroidales bacterium
ATTATTATTATTTTTTTTCTTGTTTTATTATATTTTATATATTTTTTTTACATTTTGACACTATAATAGTATTATTTTGTTATTTTTAAAACTTTTTGATAATTTTATATATTATATGCAATATAAGATACTATATATTATTTTTATAATTTTTGTTTTTACACAAGAAATTGTTTACTCTCAAGACGAAATGTCCGACGAGGAAATAAAATTAGAAAACAAAGCTTTTAAACTTTTTTTAAATAAAAGATACGAAGAAGCCAAACCATTATTCTCTCAATTACTAAGTTTATACCCTAAGGAACCCGACTATAATTACGGATATGGAGCTTGTTTGGTCGAGACAAATCAAGAAATACCAAAAGCAATAAAATACCTTAACTATGCAAAACAAAAATCAGATAATCCTGTAATTTATTATTATTTGGGATTAGCTTATCACTATTCTTACGATTTTAAAAAAGCAATATCAAAATATAAAATCTTTAAACAATATGCTTTACCAAAAGAAATTAAAACCTATAAAGTAAATCAAAAAATAAAAGAATGCGAAAACGGCTTAGATTTAGTTAAGTTTATAAGCGATTTAATTGTTATTGACAATAAAAAAATAAGTAAAAACAATTTTTACTACTCATACAATCTTAGCGATTTTGGCGGAAAACTAATAATAGAGCCCGACGAATTTAAATCAAAAGTCGATAAAAAAAAGCTACCTAAACATGTTATGTTTTTACCATCGGGGTTAAAAACATTTTTTTACACAAGCTACGGTAAAAGCAAAAAAAACTCAAAAGATATTTACCAACGTTTTTTAAACGACGACGGAACGTGGTCGGAGCCTGTAAAATTAGGACCCGAAATTAATACCGAATACGACGAAGATTACGCTTTTATTCACCCCAACGGCAAAACCCTTTATTTTTGCTCAAAAGGACGGACGTCAATGGGTGGTTACGATATTTTTTACTCAAAATACGATAGTTTAACTCAAAAATGGTCCGAAGCTAAAAATATAGATTTTCCTATAAACTCTCCATTCGACGATATTTTATACATAACCGACAAAAATCAAGACTATGCATATTTTGCATCAAACAGAGAAACTTTTGATAATAAAATATCGGTATATAAAATTTTAGTAGATAAAAATCCAATACCTCGTCCAAGCCAAGATATAGAAGAAATAAAAACAAAATCAAAACTTATTGTATCGCCTATTGCCGATGTTAAAAAAGCCGAACAAAAAAAAGGTATCTTAATTGCCGAAAATAAAACCAACCAAAAAACAAAAAATAACAATATAGACAACTACGTGCCTCCCGAAAGCTCTCACTCTTATAAATTCGATAAAATTAAAGATTCGCCCGAATTAACCAACGAAGATCTAAAATCAGAATTAAAAGCAGATGTTATAAAAGTTAAACAAAGTGCCTCTGATACAAAAAAAGATGTTTTTCTTACATATTTAATAGCCGACAGTTTAAATAAAATTATAAATAAAAAACAAAACGATTTAAAAAAATTAAAAAACTCTAATGCAAACACAAAACAAATTTCAAAAACAGAAAAAGATTTACAAAAATTACAAGAACAATTAATTACAACATATAATTTAGCTCAAAATCTTAACAAAACTTCTGATATAAAAATAAAAGAAGTTGAACAAGCAATGCAACTTGCCGATAGATTAAACTTTTCCGATAAAAGCAAAAACGAGTTAATTGTCGAAATTAATAAAAATCGCGATAAATTAAATAAAAATCAAAATAAATACACATCTGTAGAAAGCGAAATTAATTTGCGTAAAAAAAATATTACCGATAAACAAAATAAACTTAACAAAATATCAAAAAACGAAAACGAAGTTAACAACGATTTAAAAAATATTATTGCCGAAAAAATAATTATTAATAATGAAATTAAAAGCGAAAAAGATTATAATAAAAAACAACAATTAAAAGAAAAACTTAATAAACTAAATCAAGAACAAAAAGATAAAATATTAATAAGAAACAAACTTATTAAAGATAAACAAACCACTATTACAAATATAAACTCTAATAAAAACGAATTGGCAATATTGCAAAATATTAAAACTAATTTACAAAATAATACCAATAACATAGATAAAATTACAGCAGACTACAAAAAAATTAATCGTCAAGAATTAGATAATAGTGCATATAATACCGAACTTTATTTAGATCAAAAAAATGCTCAAGACATAAGC
>JALSQC010000272.1 GCA_026985625.1 Bacteroidales bacterium
ATCAGTTGGCATCTTTGGAATCTTGACCCTATGAAGTATTATACTGCCGGTGAAAATTATCGTAAATTATTAGATGGCACATCTCCTTTTGATTCTGTTCCTTGGGCAGGTTCAGATTTTTTTAAAGATGTAGAAATTCATTGTGGGGCATGGGGAACACCAAAATTAAATGTGCCCGATTGGAATGTTTATTTGCTTTACAACAAACAAAAAGGTGCGGCACTGCTTACTGCCGACTGGATTGCCATGCAAGAGACAAATACCGTAAGGGCATATTATTACAGAGGTGCCGACCCACATTCAAATCCCGACACAACTCTCGGAGATGAGGGCGGTTCAGGAATATTTTACGGCGATGCAAATGCTACTTACAAGCCCAAAGCGTATGCTTTTAAATTGTGGAGTAGATTATATAACGAATTTCCACAAAAATTATCATGCGACTTTCCCGTATATAATATAACACCACCGCCACCCGGCTCACCAAAATTATGGGTTTTGCCTGCAAAGAACAGTCAAAACGCTTATGCTTTTTTGGTTTCGAATACCGATAGCACATATAAAGATTTTACTGTGGATATTTCTGCTGTTTCGTCGCTTGCATTAGATACATCAAATTTTAATATTTATTATTATGTTGTAAACGATAACGAAAACGGAGATATCGAACATCAAAATTATTCCGCTGATTTTGCTATTGGTCCGCAAACAGTTGTTTTGGTAAGAATTTTACCAAAAAATTATTCGTATGTTGCAGGTAATAAAAATACTGACAATATTAAGATTTTTCCGAATCCATCGTCTAAAACAGTAAATATTTTATATAAAAATTCTGATAACGAACAATGTAATATTAAAATTTACGATACTACAGGTAAGTTGGTTGAAACAATATTTTCGGGAAATCTACAACAAGGGGAACATAACTTTGTTTGGAACAGCTCCGAAAAAGGAATTTATTTTTGTGTTATAAAAAATAGTGATAATTGCAGTGTAAAAAGAATTGTTATTGATTAATATTTTGTTATCGTAGTATTTTACGAACAAATGCTACCGTAAAATAAGCCATAAGAAATACGCCGACAAAACCTTCGACGCTTGCAAGCCAACGGTTTTGTCCTAAAGGGCAAATGTCTCCATAGCCAACTGTTAGGTATGTAATTGCACTAAAATAGAATGCTCTACCGAGATATACAAAAAAACCTACTTGTCCTTCGTCAACCGAAAGGCTACCTGCGTTTAAATAATAAAAAATCATAAATAAAAACGAGAAAAAAACATACGATATTATCATACTCCAAAGTACACGCATTGGGTCGGTGGCATATAAACCTGCTTTGTCAAAAATTAAATCTTTAAACCAATATGAAGGGTAAGCCCATATTGAGTTTTGTTTTTTGTGTTTTATTGATTTTTTTAGTTCGTATTTTGCTTCGCAACGTTTAAATTCTATATATGCTTTATCTTCGTCGTTATATTGTCCGGTTTGATTAAAATTTTGTTTTAATATTCTAAATTGTTCTGCTTTTGTTTCTAAATTAGTGTCTTTTTGTTTGTATATAAGTTCTTTTACATTGTTTTGTTCCCAATCTATAAATAGTTTGCCGAGCAGACGCATGCCTGCAAAATTTATTTCGTTAATTGTAATATCAAAATCAAAAGGTTTAAAATCTATTATGTCGCGAACTATTGTGTTTGACAGGTTTATTTTTTCGGCATAAATAACTCTAAAGTCAAAATAACGGTCTAATTGACAAGATTTTATACTTATGTTTTTTGCTTTTGCTTTGTTAAAAGACATGTTTGATTGTCCGAAAACCGATTTGTTAAATATTAAATCGGAGTTTTTGTATTCGATTTGTTCAAAGTTTATTTTTCCTGATGTAAATTGTACTTGTTTAAATGTTATTTTTCCGCTGTTTATAGATGATGCCTCAAAAGTTTTAATTCCTTTGCCAAATGATGCCCTATTAAAGTTTACTTTGCCGTCGCCAAATTCGATTTTACTAAAATCTATTTTTCCGTTGCCAAATTCTACTCTTTCGAATGATATATCTCCTTTTCCAAATTTTGAGTAATGAAAATCGACTTTACCATTGCCAAACCGTGATATTTTAAAACTTACAAATCCGTTTTTAAAATTTGCGTTTACAAAACTTACATCGCCATCGTTAAAATCTATATTTACAAACGATATAAAGCTATCGCCATAATGTGTATCTTGAAA
>JALSQC010000273.1 GCA_026985625.1 Bacteroidales bacterium
ATCAACAACTCCTTGTGCAACACGGTCGCAACGAACAATTCCTCCGAAAATATTAAGCAATATGGCTTTAACGTTTGGTTCTTCCATAATAATTCTAAATCCGGCTTCTACGGTTTCGGCTGATGCTGTTCCTCCCACATCGAGGAAGTTTGCAGGGTCGCCACCCGATAGTTTAATAATATCCATTGTTGCCATTGCAAGTCCGGCACCGTTTACCATACAACCAACATTTCCGTCGAGTTTAATAAAATTAAGGTTATATTTTTTTGCTTCAAGTTCGGCGGGGTCTTCTTCGGTAATGTCTCTCATAGCCTCGTAATCGGGGTGACGGAAAAGAGCGTTATCGTCGAGATTTACTTTTGAATCGGCAGCAAAAATTAAATCGTCAGATGTTTTAAATACAGGATTTATTTCGAAAAGCGACGAGTCGGTAGCTACAAAAGCATTATATAGGCTAACAACAAATTTTGTCATTTCTTTAAAAGCTTTTCCGCTTAATCCTAAATTAAAAGCTATTTTGCGTGCTTGAAATGCTTGTATTCCTACAGCAGGGTCTATTTCTTCTTTAAAAATAAGCTCAGGTGTGTTTGCTGCAACGCTTTCTATGTCCATACCTCCTTCGGTTGAATACATAATTGTATTTCGCCCTGTTTGACGGTTAAGCAAAACACTCATATAAAACTCTTGTATTTTACCGGGACCGGGATAATAAATACTTTGTTCTATTAAAACTTTATTTACTCGTTTTCCCTCGGGTCCTGTTTGATGTGTAACTAGTTGCATTCCTAAAATTTCGTTTGCATATTTTTTAACTTCGTCAAGCGATTTTGCTATTTTTACACCTCCTCCTTTTCCTCTACCTCCTGCATGAATTTGAGCTTTAACGGCAAAAGTTTCTACTCCTGTTTTTTCTAAAACTTTTTTGGCAGCTTCGTAAGCTTCGTCAACAGTTTCGGCTACAATCCCGAAAGGAACAGCTACTCCAAAGCTTTTTAAGATTTGTTTTCCTTGATATTCGTGAATATTCATTTTTGTTTATTTTTTAAATTAAAAAGATTTCACAAATTAATTTTTTTTATTTAATATTTAAAATATATTTAGTTTTTTTTATAATTTTTTATAACATATTTTTAAAAACAATGCGTAAATTAAAGAATTCGGAGTTAAATAGAATTTCGGTAAACGAGTTTAAACTACAAAAAAAAATACCTTTGGTTATCGTTTTAGATAATATTAGGAGTTTAAATAATATAGGTTCGGTTTTTAGAACATCTGATGCTTTTTTAATAGAAAAAATTTTTTTATGCGGTATAACGGCGTGTCCTCCAAAAACCGAAATTCATAAAACAGCACTTGGAGCAACCGATTCGGTTGATTGGCAATATTTTAATAATACTGTAGATGCTGTTAATGAATTAAAAAATAATAATTACATTATTGTTTCTATAGAACAAGTAGAAAATAGTGTATCGTTATTGGATTTTTATCCCGATAAAAATAAAAAATATGCTTTTATTTTAGGAAACGAGGTAAAAGGTGTTTTGCAAGATGTTGTTAATTTGTCAGACTTCTCGATAGAAATACCACAGTTTGGGACAAAACATTCTTTAAACATATCTGTAACTACAGGTATTGTTATTTGGGATTTTTTTTATAAAATCAACAAAAAATAATTTAACTTTGTGTTTTTTTGTAAAAAAAATATTTATCATGATTTAAATTATAAATAATAATTATTTTTATTTTTTTTTAATATTTACACTATGACAATAAGTAAAATAGGACAACAAATAGGCGAATCGGTAACATTAAAATTAAATCAAACATTTGCTACTCTAAAAAAACAAGGAGAACCTGTAATACACCTTGGCGGAGGCGAACCAAAATCAAAAGCTCCTATAGAAACAATAAAAGCAGTAGAAGATTTACTCGAAACACGAGAGGTTAGATATGCTCCTGTTGATGGAATAATAGAGGTTAAAGATGCAGTAATTGATTATACAAAAAAACATTACGGAAAAACATTCGAGAGATATAATACTGTTGTGTCGGGTGGAGCAAAACAATCACTAATGGTTGCTTTGCAGGCTGTTGTTAACCCCGGTGACGAGGTTATTTACCCTGTTCCTTTTTGGGTTTCGTATCCCGAGATGGTAAAACTTTGCGGAGCAAAACCTGTTACAGTAAAACCTCGCGACTCAAAAATATCATTT
>JALSQC010000274.1 GCA_026985625.1 Bacteroidales bacterium
TTTTCTTGTGCTTGTTTTAGTTTATCTAATATGTTTTTTCTTGCGTTGGTCATTAAGTTATGTTTGTTGTATTATTATCTTTATTATTTTTATCGTTTGTTTTAATGTCTGTATTTTTATTTTCTTGTTCTTTTTGTTGTTCTTTTTGTTGTATTTCTTCTTTATATATATCGTATTGGCTTTTACCGAATATTTCTTCGAGGTCGTCGCTGTATATTACTTCTTTTGCAAGTAATCTTTCGGCTAATTTTTTTAATCCTTCTTTATTTTTTGATAATATATCTACTGCTCTATCAAATTGTTTTTCTATAAGTTTTTTTACTTCATCGTCTATTTCTTCGGCTGTTTTTTCGCTATATGGTTTTGTAAAGCTATATTCGTTTTGTCCTGTTGAGTCGTAAAAACTTATGTTACCAATTTTATCGCTCATTCCGTAATATACTATCATTGCATATGCTTGTTTTGTGGCTTTCTCAAGGTCGTTTAATGCTCCTGTTGATATTTTATTAAAATTAATTAATTCTGATGCTCTTCCTCCCAGTGTAGCACACATTTCGTCTAAAATTTGTTCGGTTGTTGTAATTTGGCGTTCTTCGGGCAGATACCAAGCTGCTCCTAATGCTTTTCCTCGAGGAACAATTGTAACTTTAACAAGTGGGTGTGCATATTTTAGCATCCACGATATTGTAGCGTGTCCTGCTTCGTGGAATGCTATTGTTTTTTTCTCTTCTATTGTAATTATTTTATTTCGTTTTTCGAGTCCTCCTATAATTCTATCTATTGCATCTAAGAAATCTTGTTTTTCAACTTCTTTTCCTCCGCGACGTGCAGCAATTAATGCTGACTCGTTGCATACGTTTGCTATATCGGCTCCCGAGAATCCGGGTGTTTGTTTTGCTAAAAATTTTGTGTCTATTGTTTTACTTGTTTTAATGTCTTTAAGGTGGACTTTAAATATTGCTTCGCGTTCGTTAAGGTCAGGTAATTCGACATAAATTTGTCTATCGAAACGTCCTGCTCTAAGTAGTGCTTTATCGAGTATGTCGGCACGGTTTGTAGCTGCTAATATTATTACTCCGCTGTTTGTATCGAATCCGTCCATTTCGGTAAGTAGTTGGTTTAATGTGTTTTCGCGTTCGTCGTTAGCTCCCATATTTGGATTTTTTCCTCTTGCTCGGCCTATAGCGTCTATTTCGTCGATAAAAACTATACATGGCGATTTTTCTTTTGCTTGTTTAAATAGGTCTCTAACCCGCGATGCTCCAACTCCTACAAACATTTCGACAAAATCGGATCCTGACATTGAGAAAAACGGAACATTTGCTTCGCCTGCAACGGCTTTTGCCAATAATGTTTTTCCTGTTCCCGGAGGTCCTACCAGCAATGCTCCTTTTGGGATTTTGCCTCCAAGTCGTGTATATTTTTTTGGTTCTTTTAAGAAATCGACTATTTCTTTAACTTCTATTTTGGCTTCTTCTAAACCGGCAACAAAACTAAAGTCTATTTTTGTTTTTGATTCTTTATCAAATATTTTTGCTTTTGATTTTCCAACGTTAAATATTCCTCCTGCTCCTCCTCCTGCTCCTCCTGTCATTTTTCGCATTATAAATATCCATAGTCCTACAAATATTATAACGGGTAATAACCAACCTAATATATCGCCAAAAATATCTTTGCGTTGTTCTGATTTAACTACCAATGTTTCGTTTTGTTTGTCGTATTCGGTTTGATATTTATTAAGTTCTTCTTCGAATTTTTCGGGTGAAAGTATTGAGTATTTATATTGTGGTATATCACCTTGTGATATAAAACTATTATTTTGGTTTTTATTTACATCGCTATATTTATCTTGTGATAGACGGTCTTTTTTTATGTATATTTCGGCAAAGTCTCTATTTACAATTACTATTTTTGAAACATCGTGAGGTTTTAACATATCGTTTTCTAATTTAAAAAGCGATATTTCTTTTGTGCTTGGTGCGTAATTTACAAATTGCAGTATTATAAATATTAGTGCTATTGCTCCATAAACCCAATAAAAACTAAATTTTGGTTTTTTTGATGGTTTATTTACAGGATTATTTTTTTTTGGTTCGTTATTCATTCTAAAAATTAAATTTGTTTATTCAAAATTTTCTATTTTGGCATCTGCCCATAAGCTTTCGAGTTTATAAAAATCTCTATATTGTGTTTGAAATACG
>JALSQC010000275.1 GCA_026985625.1 Bacteroidales bacterium
TTTTTCAAATATATCAATAACAATAATATCATCAATAGTTTTGAGTTTTGTGTTGCTTTATATTTTTCAGAATTTAAAATCGGAGATAAAACTTTTTTTGCTTATATCGGTTTTAATATTGATATACGCAATAGGCAAAAGTTTTCATTTATCGTCGTTAATAATTATACTTATTTTTGGATTATTGCTTAATAATCGTAAATATATTTTTAAAGGTTTTTTATCAAAAATAATAAAATATGAGTATTTAGACTCGGTTTATAAAGATTTAAAACTTGTAACGTTAGAAACATCGTTTATGGTAAGAACATTCTTTTTTGTTATATTCGGTGCATCAATAAGTTTACTATCGTTATTAAGTTTTAGAGTATTTGTTATAAGTATTATTGTTTTAATAATTTTATATGTGGTAAGAATATTACTATTCTTATTGTTTCAGCAAAAAAACATATATCCGCAAATATTTTTAGCCCCGCGAGGTTTAATTACCATTTTATTATTTTATGCAATACCACAAGAGTTTAAGGTAAAAGAATTTGACTCTGGTATTTTACTTTTTGTAATTTTAGTTACCAGTATTTTAATGGCTGTATCAATAATAAGATACTCAAACAGGTTAAAACAAGATAAAAAAGAATCAGATGTTACAGCTTCGGCCTCTGATATCGAAACCGAAACACTCGAAAAAACAACAGAAACAGATATTTAATATTATTATTTTTTATTAGCTGCAATAGCCAAAATAACACCAAGAACAATACCCAAAACAGCTGCAATAACTATTCTGTATTCGCTTGGCATTAAAAAAGTAATTGTGTGTGCCGGTATCCAAAAAAAAGGAATAGTTTTTTTAAACACAAAATCCCATTGCACAAACCAATTTATTTTAGGAAAAATTTTACCGAATTTTATAGGAGTAAAAAACTTTAAAATATTTCCATTGTTATCTAAAATATGTATATCTGTAATTTTATGAAAAGTCATAAAAACAGGGGCAAAAATAATATTCATTGTAGTGCTTATGGCAAATGCCGTTAAAACTCTAACTCCACCGTATCCATTGTCAATAGCATCGAAAATACTCGAAAATTCCATACTTTTGGTTGCATCGGTAACACCAAAAAGTTTAGATAATAAAATAGGTGTTCCTGACGCAAAAATTACAAAAGCAATTTTAATACCTATACCCAAAAATCCCCACACAATAGCTCGCGGTAAAAGTCCAAACCCTTTATAATTATATTTGCCTTTTGATATACGCAAACCAAGACTCTCGCCAATAGTTGCAAGCACGGCAAATTTTAAAAATCCGGCCAAATACCAATAATTATGGTTGTATAAAAAACCGTTGTGAAAATTATCTAAAAATTTAAAAGGCAAAAAAAGTGATATAATTAATAATAATAAAATTATAAAATAAAAATCTTGTTTTTTAATCATAATATAAATATGTTACAAGTTAATTAAAAGTAATTTAGGATAAAAAGCAAACTACTGAAAGTTGATGCAAATATATTAAAATATTAATTTATTTGTAGTGTTATATAAAAGAATTTAAAATAAAAAATAATTAAATAAAATAATTTAAATTTGCTAAAAATTTAAAATAAAAAAACAATGGCAAAACAAATAATTTTTGATAAAAACGAAACTTGGATAAATGCAGAAAAAGATGCTTTTCAGTTAGTTACAGTTGTTGGGCATTTGTGGTATAACAAAACAGTTGAATTGGTTTTGTTTAGACATCAGTTGTTAAATGTCGATGTAAATACCATAATTAATTATCACGATTATAGTCAAAATATAATAAAAACACCTGTAACGGTTAAAGAAACATTAGAAATAGCAAAAGAGATTTTAAAAACAGATATTTATCGTTCGCGTTTAGATATTGGAACATTAGCTTATAAATGGAAACAAGTTAAAGAAAAATATGTTTCGATATCAGATTTTATTACCGATGAGTTAAGCAATTTTATAGGTAAAGACAATAATAAACTAAAACCAAAAGATGTAATATTATATGGATTTGGACGAATAGGTCGCTTGCTTGCCCGCGAATTATCTTATCAAGTAGGCAGTGGCGAACAATTACGCTTGCGAGCAATAGTAACACGCAGCAATAGCGATAAAGATATACAAAAACGTGCAGCCTTGATGCGTATAGACTCTATACATGGAGATTTTAAAGGAATAA
>JALSQC010000276.1 GCA_026985625.1 Bacteroidales bacterium
CAAAATAACTAACAGTAAACAGTGTTAACCAAAGATAAAATATATAAAGCGTGTATCTATACAATTAATAAAAAAATAGATACCCTGCAAGATGCAATTAACGATGCCCAAAAACAAGCAAACGAATATGGATGTCCGAAAGACCGTTACGATGCTTTTCGTTCGCAACTTTTACGAAAAAAAGATATGCTGTCGAGACAATTGCAACAAGCAATCGACGATAAAAATAATCTTTTAAAAATAGATTTTAATAAAAAAAACAATATAGTAGAATTTGGCTCTTTTGTAATTACAAACAAACAAAAAATGTTTATATCTGTTAGCCTTGGCAAAATAACAGTAGATAATACCGATTTTTATGCAATATCAACATTAGTGCCTATATATGCCACGATAAAAGGAAAAAAAATTGGCGACAAAATTAATAATAACGGAATAACACTCGAAATTTTAGATATTTATTAATGGATATTTTTAAATTATATTTTGGACTTGGAGTTAATCATATTCTCGACTTTGAATCATACGACCATATTTTATTTATTATAGCATTAACAGCGGTTTATTTAATTAAACAATGGCGACAAATTTTAATACTGGTAACAGCTTTTACAATAGGACATTCAACAACATTAGTTTTATCGACATTAAACATAATTAATGTAAATCCCGATTTTATTGAGTTTTTAATACCAATAACAATTATTTTTACAGGATTTGCAAATATATTTGTAAACAATTACAGCAAAATAAATCGAAAACTTTATATTATTAAATATTCTACATCAATTTTTTTTGGACTTATACACGGATTGGGGTTCTCGAGTTATTTAAAAAGTATGTTGTCGGCAGAGGATAATTTATTTACTCCTTTGTTAGCTTTTAATTTAGGAATAGAAACCGGACAATTTTTAATTGTAGCAATTATAATTGCATTGTCGTATATTTTTGTTACCAAAATTAAATTTCCGCAGCACGACTGGGTCTTGTTAGTTTCGGGAGCAGGCATTGGTATTGCAACTATCTTGGCTTTTCAACGTATCTATTGGTAATGGATTGGGAAAAAGATATATCGGGATTTAAACTATTTTTAAAAATAGAAAAATCGTTATCGCAAAACTCAATAAAATCATACATTAACGATATTAATAAATTTATACAATTTCTTGATATCAAGGGATTAGACTTACAAGCCGACCAAATTAAATTTAAACATATAAAAGAATTTTTATTGTGGATAACCGAACTTGGAATATCGGCACGTAGTCAAGCACGTATAATATCAGGTTTAAAAGCTTTTTATAAATATTTGTTAATAGAGGACAAAATTAATAAAAGTCCGCTTGAGCTTATAGAATCGCCACGTATAGGACAAAAATTACCGGTTGTGCTAACAATACAAGAAATAGACAACTTAATTGCAAATATAGATGTAAGTAAGCCCGAGGGACACCGAAACAGAGCAATTATCGAAACTTTATATTCTTGCGGATTGCGAGTATCGGAGCTTGTAAATCTTAAAATATCAAATCTATATTTAAAACACGAGTTTATAAAAGTTACGGGCAAAGGAAACAAGGAACGCCTTATACCAATTAGCAAAAGTGCAATAAAACAAATAAATTTATATAACGATAGCTTTCGTAAAAATCTTAAAATAGCCGATGGTTATAACGATTTTTTATTTCTTAACAGACGGGGAAAATCGTTAAGTCGTGTAATGATTTTTAATATAATAAAAGATGTTGCATCAAAAGTGGGATTGCAAAAAAATATAAGTCCTCATACTTTTAGACACTCGTTTGCAACGCATTTGGTCGATGGTGGAGCCGATTTGCGTGCAGTGCAAGAAATGTTGGGACACGAGTCTATAACTACAACCGAGATTTATACACATCTCGACCAAGAATATTTACGTGATACAATTGTTCAGTTTCATCCTTGGGCAAAAAAATAGGTGCTTAAAAAAGCACCTTGTTAATTATTTTATTTTTTTTAGTCCGTCTTTTGCCGATGTGTCGTCGGGTGATATTAGTAATACTTTGTTAAATAAAACTTTTGCTTCGCGTGTTTTGCCAAGGTTAAGATTTGTCCAAGCAAACATAATTAAATAGTTATAATCAAAGGGATAATTATTTACTAATCCTTGAAAATAATGGTAAGCTTTTTCGTAATTTTTTCGGTAATAATAT
>JALSQC010000277.1 GCA_026985625.1 Bacteroidales bacterium
AAATAACGAGTATGTTTCGAGATATTTTTTTTTGTATTCGGGTAATTTGCTTTTAGTTATTTGTAATTGCGATTTGTTAAATTTTAGTTCTAATATGTTGTTAAATATGTAATTAAATGTAGAGTCGGTTTTTGATGCATAAATGTTAAAGCTGTTAAACAAAAAAAAACTTATGGTAAAAATGTTTATTATTTTTTTTAGACTTATATGCATTTTCTATTATTTGCTTATAAAATTATAAATATAATAGAAATATTGTTAATAAAGCAAATTAAGCCAAAGATATGTCTCTTTGGCTTAACTAAAAAAATATTTTTTTATAAATTATTTTGTTTTTCGAACTCGTTTTTTTCGTTTTGGTTTTTCGGCTAATTCTTTAAGTCTTTGTTCTTTTTCAGCCTCTATACGTTTTTGAATTTCTTCTAAAGGAGTATTTATTTCGTTATCGATTAATACTCTTCCGCAATACTCGCAAACAATAATTTTTTTACGTAATTTAATATCTAATTGTCGTTGAGGTGGAATTTTATTAAAGCATCCGCCACAGGCGTCGCGTTGTATAGGCACAACAGCTAATCCGTTTCGTGCATTTGCTCTAATTTTTTTATATGCGGTTAATAGTCTTTCGTCAACAATCAACTCAATTTTTTGTGATTCTTTTAAAAGTTCTTCTTCTTCTTTTTTTGTTTCGTCGATAATATTGTTTAGTTCGTTTTTTTTATGTTCTAAATCTTCTTTTTTAGTAACAATTTTTTCTTCTGATTCTTTTATTATTTCGTGTTTGTTTTCGATTGATTTTTTAGCTTCGTTAATTTTTTTGTTTTGCAACTCAATTTCTAACTCTTGAAACTCAATTTCTTTAGATAAGGCATCGAACTCGCGATTATTTCTAACGTTGTTTTGTTGTTCGGTATATCTTTTAATAAGATTGTTACTTTCGGTAATTTTGTTTTCGCGGTCTGATATGTTTTTTTCTAACTCAGTAATTTCTTCTTTAAATTTAGATATACGAGTTTCTAAACCTGCTATTTCGTCCTCTAAATCTTGCACTTCGAGAGGTAATTCGCCTCTAAGTGTTTTTATTGCATCTATTTTTGAGTCAGCAGTTTGTAAGCGGTATAAAGCTCTTAGCTTTTCTTCTACGCTAATATTTTTTTTGTTTTTTGTTTTTGCCATAATTTTTATAAATAATTTATGGGGTTTGTTTTTATTTTTGAAAAATGAATTGCAAAATTAATGAATTTTTTTGTAAGTATATCATAAAATAATTCTTTTGTGAATTGTTCGGTCTCAAAATGTCCTAAATCGGCAATAATTATTTTATTTTCGGCATCAAAAAATTGATGATATTTAAAATCGGAGCTTATAAAAATATCGGCATTGGCATTTATTGCATTTTTTAATAAAAAACTGCAAGAGCCTCCGCAAACAGCTACTTTTTTAATGGGTTTGTTTAATAGTTTTGTATAACGTATTACTCCTCCAAAAGTTTTTTTTAATGTTTTAAGAAAATCTTTTTCCGATGTTTTTTCGTTTAAAACACCTATTCGCCCTAATCCAAAATTATTTTTATTATCAAGTTTGTAAATGTCGTATGCAACCTCCTCGTATGGGTGCGATTTTTTTAATGCTGTTATTATGTTGTTTTGCAAATACTCGGGAAAAATACTTTCTATTTTGGTTTCGTTTTCGAAATGGGTAATATTTTTTTCTCCTACAAATGGATTTGTATTTTCTAATGCTTTAAAACTGCCTTTGCCTTTACTATTGAATGAGCAATCTGAGTAATTTCCAATATGTCCTGCACCTGCATTAAAAATAGCAGTTCTAACTTTGTCGGCATATTTATCGGGAACATAAGTTATAATTTTTTTTAGGTTTTTTTCGTAGCTTAATGGTTTGCAATTTTTTAGGTTTAGTTTTTCGCATATTTTGTCGTTTACTCCGTTATTACTAATATCAAGATTTGTATGCATTGCATAAATTGCAATATCGTTTTTAATTGCTTTTATTATTGTTCGTTCGATATAATTGCTACCTGTTAAACTTTTAATACCCGAAAAAATTATAGGGTGATGCGATAATATTAAATTACATTTTTTATTAATTGCTTCGTCAACAACCTCTTCAATAGTATCTATCGTTAGCAATATGCCTGATATATCGGTATTAATATCTCCTGT
>JALSQC010000278.1 GCA_026985625.1 Bacteroidales bacterium
ATAAGTATTTGTGTATGCCTGAAAATAAGCTAAATATTTTTGTGTTTTATATTTTGGTTCGAAAAAGGCTATTCCCTCATCTATTTGTTTTGTTATTGTTTTTTGTGGCGAGCAGTAAAAAGGATTAAATGTTTTATTATTACAATATGTGCAACCTCCGTAAGCTTTTGTTCCATCGCGATTAGGGCATGTAAATCCTGCATCGATAGATATCTTTTGAACTCTTTCTTTAAATATTGTTTTTATAAAATCGGAATAGTTGTTATATAATTTATGCATCTTTTTAATAAAAAAATCCGTAGCAAAACTACGGATTTTAATTTTATAATTATTTTTCGGTGGCTGTTTCTAATATTTTCATTATTGAGAAAATAAAAATTGCCGAAAGTATTAACATTATAACTAATAGTAAAAAGAATTGCCACATTTGCCAACCGTCCCAAAATGCTCCTATAAGACCTGCTAACAAATTACCTATAGCTGTAGATGCAAACCAACCTCCTTGAGCCATTCCTGCTAATTTTGGCGGTGCTACTTTTGATACAAATGATATTCCTATGGGGCTATAAAATAATTCGGATATTGTTAGGCTAAAGTATGTTCCTATAAGCCAAAATGGTGTTACTCTCATTGCGTCGGCAATCTCGGTATTTGCGTTTCCGAATTTTAAACTTGCCAATACCATAATTCCAAAACTAAAACTTGCAAGAATTAAACCTATTCCTATTTTTCGAGGTGATGACGGCTCTTTTCCTTTTTTATTAAGTTTTGTAAATATTGCTATAATTATTGGTGTTACAAAGACTATAAATATTGGGTTAAAATGTTGAAATTTTATAGGATTAATAGGCATAGACGAGTTGTAACCTTTTATTACAAAATAAGCTGTTAAGGTTCCTGCAATCATTAATATTGCTCCTATTAGTTTTTTTATAGATTTTGATTTTTTATCAACTAAAAATATTATTCCTATAATTACCGATATTATTGGTAATAATGATTTTAAATCGAATAGTGTATATACTGCAGGTGTTACGCTTGTAACTGTAAAGTCTCTTGCAAAAAGTGTTAATGTAAATCCATTTTGATGAAATGACATCCAAAAAAATATGTTAACTAAAAATAATAATCCTAAAGCTATTAATCGTTTTTTTGTTTGTTCTTTTGGTAAATCGGGAACTATATTTTTTTCGTTTTTTTGTTCTGATTTTTTTACAACTTTTAAATCTACGTGTTTGTAATGTTTTCTGAAAGCCAAGAAAATAATCATTGATAAAAATATACTAACGGCTGCTATTGCAAATCCATAGTTATACGATTGGCTAACCGATGCAATATAGTCTGTTGCAAAAGAGTGCAAGTCTTTAAATGTATATGCTCCGTTTATAATATTTTCGTGTGCAAGTGCTGTTAGTTCTTTTATTTTATCGGCTCCTATTGCTGCTCCTTTTGATATAAATTCGTTTGCAAGTTCGGGTATTTTTCCGCTATAGCTAAATCCGTCGCCTTTCATCATATAATTGTTCATTGCTTCGGCAGCTGAGGGTGCAAAGAAGGCTCCTATATTAATGCCCATATAAAACAGGCTAAATGCAGCATCTCTTAGTTTACCCATATTTCCTTGGTCGTATAAGCGACCAACCATTGCTTGCAGATTGCCTTTAAAAAATCCTGTTCCTACTGATATTACTGCTAATGCTATATATATTCCTGTTAATCCGAATGATGTGTTTGCAAGTAGTATATATCCTATTACCATTAGTATTATACCTAATGTTATTGTTTTTCCAAAGCCTAATATTTTGTCGGCTAAAAAGCCTCCTATTAATGGTATAAAATATATTCCAAACAAAAATAATCCGTAAACGTGTCCGGCATCTTTTGCCGACATTCCGAATTTTGCTTGTAAAAACAGGGTGAAAATTGCTATCATTGTATAATAGCCAAACCGTTCGCCCATATTGGCAAATAAAAATACGTATAGTCCTTTTGGGTGTCCTTTAAACATAAATTAAATTTTTAGTTAATAGTTTCTTTTAATGCTTACAAAGATAAAATAATTTTTAATTATCCAAATTTTATAAAAATATTATGCTTATAAATATCTGCTGCTATTTCTTATATTTTATTTTTAATATCGCAGAATTCTGATAAAAGATTTACATTATTTTCGAATGCTGTTCCTATAACGGCAATATCGGCTCCGCTTTTATAAACTGATTGTAATTTTTTTGCGGTATTTATGCCTCCTCCTATTATTAACGGTATATTAATATTTGATTTAACTGCCGAAATAATTTCTTTTGATATTATGTGTTTTGCTCCACTGCCTGAGTCCATATAAATTATTTTATGCCCTAACAACTCGCCTGCAATTGCTGTTGATACTGCTATGTCGGTTTTATTTGCTGGTATTGGTTTTGTATTGCTAATATACTCGACTGATGTTGTTACTCCATTCTCGACTAGTATATAGCCTGTGGGAATTGTTTCTATGTTTGATTGTTTTATTTTTTTTGCAGCTAAAACGTGGTTTCCTATTAAGAATTCGGCATTTCGTCCTGATATTAATGATAAAAACAAAATGGCATCGGCAAATTTACTTATTTGATTTAAACTACCGGGGAAGAGTACTAATGGTTTTTTTGTGTTTTGTTTTATTGTATTTATTGTTTCGTTGATATTATTGTTTACTAAGCTACCTCCGACAAATATTAAATCTACCGTAGTTTTATTTATTTGTTTTACAAAGTTTATTAGTTTGTTTAATGTTTGTTTATCGGGGTCTATTAAAACTGCTAATTGTTTTTTGTTATTGGTTATTTTTTTTAAAATGTCTGATAAAATCATATAATTTGTTTTTGTGACCAAGTAATAACAAAATTAGTAATTTTTTTATAAAAAACTTTTTGTTCTTGTGTTAAATCGTTTAAAAGTATTTTTACAGTTATATATTTTTTTGATATGTTTTGTATTTTTATATTATCGATAAAAGCTAAATGTTTATTGCTAAATAGTTTAAATATTGTTTCTTTTACCGACCATAACAATGTGTAATACTCTTGTTTATCCGTAAAATTATTTAATAGTTCAGTTTCGGTTTTGCTTAAAAATTTTTGGTTTACTCGTAGCGGTTTTTCGCTGATTTTTTCTATATCTACTCCGTTATTATTATTGCTTGTAAATACTGCTACATAATTGTGCGAGTGTGATATGCTTATTTTTATATTATTATCTATGTATGGTTTTCCTGTTTTTTGGTATGTAAGTGGCTTTGTTATTTTTAATATATTTTGTAAAATAAATCTAACGCAATACAGTTCTTTTTTTCGTTTTATTGTTTTTGCTTTGTTAATACGATTTTTGTCGTTGTTTGTTAGTTTTGTTTTTTCGTAAAAAAAGTTTAAGTCCTCGTTTGTTTTCCAAACAACAAGTTTTGAATTATTATCAAAAGTTTTATTTAATATTTCGGGCATTTAGTTTTTCCACTTAAATGTTTTCATAAATTGTTTTATATCGGTTTGTATAAAATTAATAACCGGTTCGAGCGAGTCTTTATTTGGATGACAGTTAAAATATAATGCTCCGCGTATAAAATTTTTGGTACTATCGGTTAAAAAAAAGTTTATCGACGATGCTGTATTTCCTTTTATTCTGTATAATGTTCCGTATGTTTTGTTTGTATCGTTAATAAATAAGTTTTCGTTTATTGCATCGGCTTTAATAAGGTGTTTATTTACAAAGTTTTGACTCTCGTCTAATAGTTTATCGAGTGAATTATTTATTTTTTTATATGTTAAATAAATTTTGGCTTTATTTTTTTTGTAGTTTATATTTAACCACATTGAGTCTTTGTTTATTATTTCGATGTTTGTGTAAACAGGATAATCAAATGTATATGGGAATATTGTATCATTAAAGTTTTTATACTCGTGCTTTGGTAAATTTATTCGATAATATCCATATGGTTTTGGGGTATATGTTTTTTTGCAAGATAGCAATGTAAATAAAAATATTATAATAATTATATGTATGCGCATTTATTAATCTTGTTTTTTTGTAATTTCTATTTTTACTTTTTTTATTCTACGGTTATCTACTTCTATAATTCTAAATTTTATATTTTTAAATTTAAATATATCTCCTTTTTTTGGTAGTTCTGATTTTAATTCTAAAATTAATCCTGCAAGGGTTTCTGCTTCGCCTCGTATTTCGTCAAAAAAATTGCTATCGAGTTTTAATATTTTGTATAAATCGTTTAATAATATTTTGGCTTCGAACATATATTCGTTTTTACTTATTTTGGTAAACAAGTCTTTTTCGTAGTCAAATTCGTCGGTAATATCTCCTATAATTTCTTCTAAAATATCTTCTAATGTAACTATACCTGATGTTCCTCCGTATTCGTCGATTACAATTGCAAGATGTATTTTTAATTTTTTAAATTCTTCTAATAATCCTCCTATTTTTTTTGATTCGGGCACAAAATATGCTCCTCGAATTAATGTTTGCCATTTAAAATTATTTGGTTTATGCAAATGTGGCAATAAATCTTTTATATATAATATTCCTTTTATTTCATCTAAATTTTCTGAGAATACAGGTATCCTAGAGAATCCCGATTCTATAATATTTTTTTTAACACTATCAAATGTAGATTTTATATCGATTGCCAATACGTCTAACCTCGATTTCATTATTTCTTTTACTTGCAAATTTCCAAACTCTACAATTCCTTTTAATATTTGTTTTTGTTCGTTAACTTCTTCTGATGTTAAATCTATTGCCACGGATAAATCTTCTTTTGTAATCTTTAGTCTTTTTTTTGCTAATTTTTTATCTACAATTTTAGTTGATTTTACAAGTATTTTTGATAATGGGTAGAATATTATCTCTAAAACCGATATTGGTTTTGACATAAATTTTGCAAATTTTAACGATAAATGTTTTGCGTACATTTTTGGTATTATCTCGCCAAAAAGTAATAATACAAATGATACTACAACTATTTGAATAAAGAACCCAAGTTTTATAGATTCTCTAAAATCAAAAATATTATTAATAATGTATGTTGATAGTATTACAATACCTACATTTACAAAGTTATTTGATATTAATATTGTTGCAAGTAAGTTTTCGGGTTTGTTTAATAAACTTATAATGCGTTTATCGGTTTTATGTTTGCTTGATTTTAATTTTTCTTTTTCGTTTGGGGTTAACGAGAAATATGAAATTTCGGAACCTGATAGCAATGCGGAGAATAATAGTAATATAATTAAAGTAATCAACCCGATAATGTCATAAAAACTTATCGGGTTAATTACTATTTCGACTAAAGGAAATGGATCCGGTTCCAATTTTTAGTTATTTAAAATGGTAAATCGTCTTCTACCGACATATCGTTATTTTCGGTTGCTTGTTCTGTTTTTTGTTCTTCGACAACTTCGGTATTGTTGTTAGAATTATCTGACGATTGGTTTCGTTTATCTAACATTTGCATGTTACTAACTATTACTTCGGTAATGTATCTTTTATTACCTTCTTTATCGTCCCAAGAACGAGAAACTAGTTTTCCTTCTATAAAAAGCTGATTTCCTTTTTTTACGTATTTTTCAGCTATTTCGGCTAAACCTCGCCATGCAACGATATTATGCCATTCTGTATTTGATACTCTTTCGCCGTTTTTGTTTTTATAATTATCGCTTGTTGCTAATGGAAACTTTGCTACGGCTACTCCATTTTCTAAGTATCTAACTTCTGGGTCTCTTCCTACGTTTCCTACTAAAATTACTTTGTTTACTGACATTTAATTTATTTTTTTATAAGTTAATAATTTTTTATAAAAGTAAAATTACAATTAATTATTTATTCGACAAACAAAATATAAAGATATTTATTATTAATTTTTCTAAAAAATCATTAACAACAATAATAACAATCACGATATAGTAATATTAATATATTTTATTTTATTATATTATTTTTTGTATAACAATATTTTATTTCTTATGGTATTATATAAAAAAAAGTCGTAGTTAACTACGACTTTTTTTTATATTAGAGTTTAATATTATGCTTTTGATGCTGCATCTTCTAACATTGCTGTTGTTAATGATTTTGGTCTTTCTATTGGATATCCTAAGGCTCTATCCCAAGTAATATTTGCTAAAACTCCAATTGCTCTACCTACACCAAATAATACTGTGTAAAAATCATATTCGCGTAATCCGTAGAACCATTGTATAACTCCTGATTGAGCATCAACATTTGGCCATGGATTTTTTGCTTTTCCGTGTTCTCTTAAAATATCAGGAACAACTTTGTAAAGCATATCTACATATTTAAATATTTCGTCGTTAGGAAGATGTTTTAAACAGAAGTCTCGTTGTGATTGATAACGTGGGTCTGTTTTACGTAAAACTGCATGTCCGTATCCAGGAATTACTTGTCCACTGTTTAGTGTATCCCAAACAAATTTTTTCATCATTTCTTCGGTTGGTTCTTTACCGTCTAATTTATCCATAACATCTTGTAACCAACGCAAAACTTCTTGGTTTGCTAATCCGTGTAATGGACCTGCCAAACCGTTTAATCCTGCTGATAATGAATAATATGCGTCTGATAATGCTGATGCTACTAAGTGTGTAGTATGTGCAGATACGTTTCCTGATTCGTGGTCTGAGTGTATTATAAAATACATACGTGCAACATCGTCGTAAGGTTCTGCAATTCCCATCATATTAGCAAAATCGCCTCCCATATCAAGATTTTTATCTGATGGGATATGGATATCTCCTTTGTATTTCATTCTATAAATATATGCTGCAATGCTTGGTAATTTTGCAATTAAGTCGGTTGCGTCTTCATACATTGGTTCCCAAGCTGTCATTTTGTTAAAGCCGTCGGCATAAAATTTTGCAAATTTGCTTTCGCGTTGCATTGCAAGAACTGCAGCTGAGAACATTGTCATTGGATGTGAGTCGCGAGGCATTGCTCTTAATAGGTCGATTACATATTGAGGAACTGCTCTACGTTCTTTAAATTCTTCAACTAATTCTTTGGCTTCTGCTTTTGTAGGAATGTCGCCTGTTAATAATAGATACCAAAAACCTTCAACATAAGGATAATCTTTTCCGTCGGGTTTTGGAAGGGCTTTCATTACTTCTGGAATTGTCATTCCTCTAAAGCGGATACCTTCCATTGGGTCTAAATAAGAAATGTCGGTTACTAACATTCTTACTCCTCGAGCACCACCAATTGCTTGTCCAATAGTTACATCACCAATTTTAACATCGGCGTGTTCTTTTAACAGTTTGGTTGTTCTTACTCGATGCTCTTCAATTTTTTTTGCTAATTTTTGTTTTAAAGCACTCATTTTTTTATAATTTTATGTATTAATAAATATGTTATAACTAATTAAAGTTTTAATTATCTAAAATTAATAAATTTATCTATATATTTAGATTTTTTTAATATGTTATACAATACAAAAAAAAGCACCTTGTTAAAGATGCTTTTTTAAAATTTGTTACAAAATGTTTTATTTAACATATTTAAAATTTCTACCTATAAATCTTGCTGAGTTTCCGAGTTCTTCTTCTATTCTTAATAGTTGGTTGTATTTTGCTATTCTGTCGGTTCGTGATAATGAGCCTGTTTTAATTAGTCCTGTATTTAATGCAACTGCTAATTCTGCTATTGTTGTATCTTCGGTTTCGCCTGAACGATGACTTATAACCGATGTAAATGAGTTTTGTGTAGCTAGGCTTATTGCGTTTATTGTTTCGGTTAATGTTCCTATTTGGTTTAATTTTATTAATATTGAGTTTGCTGCTTTCTCGTCTATGCCTCGTTGTAGTCGTTTAACATTTGTTACAAATATATCATCTCCTACTATTTGTATTTTTTCACCTAATTTTTTTGTCATTAGTGTAAATCCTTTCCAATCGTCTTCGGCTAATCCGTCTTCGATTGATATTATTGGATAATTTTTAACCCATTTTTCCCAATATTCTACAAGTTGTTCTGATGTTCGTTTTTCGCCATTTGATTTAAAAATGTATAATTTTTTCTTTTCGTCGTAGAACTCCGATGCTGCGGGGTCTAATGCAATGTATACATCTTTTCCCGGTTTATATCCTGCTTTTTCTATTCCTTTTATTACAAATTCTATAGCTTCTTCGTTTGAGTTAAGGTTTGGCGCAAATCCTCCTTCGTCGCCTACGTTTGTAGAAAATCCTTTTTCTTTTAATACTAATTTAAGATTATGGAATATTTCGGAGCCCATTCTAAGCGATTCGCTAAATCTATTGGCACCCAAAGGCATTATCATAAATTCTTGAATATCTATTTTATTATCGGCATGTGAACCTCCATTTAAAATATTCATCATAGGTATTGGTAGTGTATTTGCATTTACTCCTCCTATGTATTTATGTAATGGCATACCAAGTGTTTGTGCGGCTGCTTTTGCTACTGCTATTGATACTCCAAGTGTTGCGTTTGCTCCGATATTTGATTTATTTTCGGAATTATCGATAGATATTAAAGCTGCATCGATATTATTTTGGTCGAAAATATATGCTCCTTTTAACTCTTCGTTTAAAACGTTATTTACATTGTTAATTGCTTTTTGGACTCCTTTTCCCATGTAACGTTTTTTATCGCCATCGCGAAGTTCTACTGCTTCGTGTATTCCTGTAGATGCTCCTGAGGGAACTGCTGCTCTGCCTAATACTCCTGACGTTGTATATACATCGACTTCGACTGTTGGATTTCCTCTTGAATCCAAAATTTCTCTTGCATAAATGCTTGCTATTTGTGACATAATGTTTAAGTTTTATTTTTTAGATAAAATTATAAAAAAAATGGATAAAGTGTACACTTTATCCATTTAATTATTGTTAAATATTTTTATTATTATTTGTCGTCTTTTTGTTCGGTTTTTGGTTTTTCTTCTTTAATTTCTTCTTTAGTTTCTGCTTTAATATCGTCTTTTTTATCGGTTGTCGGTTCTTTTTTTTGTTTTTCTTCGACTTTTTGTTCTTCTACAAGTATTTTTTCTTCGGTTTTTGGTTCTCCCTCGGTTTTTGGTTTTTCTTCTTTAACATCGGTTTGTTCTACTTCTTCTTTCTTTGTATTTTGGGTTTTTGTAGTTGTTGTTTTTTTGCTTCCGCTACCACCTCTACGACGACTACGTTTTTTTGTTTTTGGTTTAGTTTCTGTTAATAGATTTTCGTTATAATCTACTAATTCTATAAAACACATTTCGGCGTTATCTCCTAATCGTGAACCTAATTTAATAATACGGGTATACCCTCCGGGACGTTCTCCTATTTTTACCGATATTTCGCGAAATAGTTCTGTAACAGCATATTTATCTTTTAAATAACTAAAAACTATTCGTCGCGAGTGTGTTGTATCGTTTTTTGATTTTGTTATAAGCGGTTCAACATACTGACGTAAAGCTTTTGCTTTAGCAACAGTTGTTTTTATGCGTTTGTGCAATATTAAAGATGTTGCCATATTTGCTAACATTGCTTTACGATGTGCACTTTTTCTTCCTAAATGGTTAAATTTTTTTCTGTGTCTCATTTTTTAATAATTTCTCTTGTTCTTATAATTTTATTTTATTCTCTATCTAGATTGTATTTTTTAATATCCATACCAAAAGTTAGTTGTAATTTATCTAATAGTTCGTCTAATTCGGTTAATGATTTTTTACCAAAGTTTCTAAATTTTAACAAATCGTTTTTATTAAATTGAACTAACTCTCCAAGAGTATCGACATCTGCGGCTTTTAAGCAATTTAAAGCTCTTACCGATAGTTCCATATCTATCAATTTTGTTTTTAATAATTGACGCATATGTAAAGCTTCTTCGTCGAATTCTTCATTTTCTTTATTTTCGTCGCTATCAAGAGATATTGTTTCGTCAGAAAATAGCATAAAATGGTGAATTAAAATTTTTGCTGCTTCTTTAAGTGATTCTTTTGGGTGGATAGAACCATCTGTTTCGATTTCGAATATTAGTTTTTCGTAATCGGTTTTTTGCTCAACTCTGTAATTTTCTATGTAATATTTTACATTTTTAATAGGTGTATGAATTGAGTCAATAGGTATTATTCCAAATTCGGCATCGGGTATTATGTTTTCTTCTGCGGGAACATATTTTCTTCCTTTGTTTATATGTAGTTCTATTGATAATTTAATTGTTGGTTCTAAATTACAAATCACCAAATCAGGGTTTAATACTTCAAAGTTATTTAAGAAACTTGTAATATCGCCGGCTTTAAATTGTTCTTTACCCGATATAACAACGTTTACAACTTCTTTATCTACGTCTTCGATATGACGTTTAAAACGCACTTGTTTTAAGTTAAGTATAATCTCGGTTACATCTTCGATTACACCTTTAATTGTAGAAAATTCATGTTCTACACCTTCTATTTTTATTGCAGTAATTGCAAAGCCTTCCAGCGATGATAATAAAATTCTTCGCAAGGCGTTTCCAATAGTTATTCCATAACCGGGTTCTAAAGGACGAAATTCGAATTTACCAAATCGTTCTGTAGAATCGATCATTATAACTTTATCGGGTTTTTGAAAATCTATAATTGCCATAGAATATATAATATATTATTTAGAATATAATTCAACTATTAATTGTTCTTTGATATTTTCGGGAATATCTTCTCTATCGGGAATATTAATTACTTTTCCTGATAATGATACTGCATCAAATTCTAACCAAGGATATTTTGAATGATTAAATCCTGACAATGAATTTGATATTATTTCTAATGATTTTGATTTTTCTCTAACACTAACAATATCGCCTTCGCGTAATGTAATTGATGGAATATTAGATACTCTTCCGTTAAGTGCAATATGTTTATGAGAGACTAATTGTCGTGCTGCATCTCGGGTTGGAGCTAATCCTAATCTATATACAACATTGTCTAGTCTCATTTCTAATAGTTGCAATAGTACTTCTCCTGTAATACCTTTACTACGGTTTGCTTTTTTAAACAAATTTGAGAATTGTTTTTCTAATAGTCCGTAAGTATATTTAGCTTTTTGTTTTTCTAAAAGCTGAATTCCATACTCTGAAGATTTTGATCTTCGTTTGTTAACCCCGTGTTGTCCCGGTTTATAATTTTTTCGTTCTAGAACTTTGTCGGGTCCGTAAATTGGGCTACCAAATTTTCTAGCTATCTTGGATTTTGGTCCTCTATATCTTGCCATTTATTATTATGTTTATATTTTTTATATAAATAAAATTAAACTCTTCGTTGTTTTGGTGGACGACATCCATTATGTGGTAATGGTGTTACGTCAACAATTTCTGAAACTGATATTCCAACTCCGGCTATTGATCTTATAGCCGATTCTCTACCAGCACCAGGTCCTTTTACAAAAACTTTTACTCTGCGTAATCCCAAGTCATAAGCAACCTTTGCACATTCTTCGGCTGCAACTTGTGCTGCATAAGGTGTATTTTTTTTAGATCCTCTAAATCCTTTTTTTCCTGCAGACGACCAAGATATTACTTGTCCATTGTCGTTTGTAATTGATATTATTATGTTATTAAATGATGAGTGTATATGTGCTTGACCTGAAGCTTCGACTTTAACAACTCTTTTTTTTGCTGCTTTTGTTTTTTTTGCCATAGTTAACTAATTATTTTGTTGCTTTCTTTTTATTAGCAATGGTTTTCTTTTTACCTCGACGAGTACGGGCGTTATTTTTAGTATGTTGACCTCTAACGGGTAAACCTATTCTGTGTCTGATTCCTCTATAAGAACCAATATCCATAAGTCTTTTTATATTAAGTTGTACTTCGGAACGCAACTCTCCTTCGATTTTATAGTTATCTACTATGTGTGTTCTGATTTGGGATAGTTGTTCGTCTGTCCAATCTTTAACTTTTATGTTATTATCTATTTTTAAAGTACTTAGGATTTTTTTTGCAGTACTTCGTCCTATACCATAAATATAAGTTAAACTTACTTCACCTCTTTTGTTATCAGGTATGTCAATTCCAGCTATTCTTGCCATAAAATTATTTAATTAAATTATTAACCTTGTCTTTGTTTAAATTTAGGATTTTTTTTGTTTATTACATAAACACGTCCTTTTCTTTTAACGATTTTGCAATCGTCTGATCTTTTTTTTACAGATGCTCTTACTTTCATAATTTATTTATATCTAAAAGTTATTCTTCCTTTTGTTAAATCGTATGGCGACATTTCGATTTTAACTTTATCGCCGGGTAAAATTTTTATATAATGCATGCGCATTTTTCCTGAGATATGTGCTGTTATTATATGCCCATTCTCTAATTCTACTTTAAATTTAGCATTTGACAATGCTTCAATTATTTGTCCGTCTTGTTCTATCGAAGGCTGTTTTGCCATATATTTATTTTTAATTTATTTTTTTTACTTCTTCGTCAATAATATCAAAATTTGATAATATTTCTGTTTTATCTTTTTTTATTGCTATTGTATGTTCAAAATGGGCTGACGGTAATTTATCTAATGTATAAATTGTCCAACCATCGCTACTTTGTCTTACTTCTTTTCTGCCCATATTAATCATAGGCTCAATAGCTATTGTTAAATTTTTTTTTATTTTAATTCCTTTTCCTTGTCTGCCAAAGTTAGGAACTTCAGGTGCTTCATGTAATTTTTTTCCTATTCCGTGTCCTACTAATTCTCTTACAACTCCGTATCCGTTTTCTTCGGCGTGTTTTTGAATTGCATAGCTTATATCTCCTATTCTGTTTCCTACTTTTGCTTGTTCTATTCCTTTGTATAATGCTTCTCGTGTTACTTTTAAAAGTTTCTTTTTTTCGTCGGATATTTCGCCTATAGCAAAAGTATAACATGAATCGCCATTATATCCGTTCATTATTACTCCACAATCGACTGATACTATATCTCCTTCGCGTAATTCGTATTTTGACGGAATACCATGAACTACTTGATTATTTACTGATATACAAAGTGTATTTGGAAATCCGTTATAATTTAAAAATCCCGGTATTCCTCCGTTATCTCTTATAAATTCTTCGGCAACCTTATCGATATCAATTGTTTTTGTTCCGGGTTTCATCATATGTGCTATTGCCGCATGTGTTTTTGATACCATAAGATTACTAATTTTCATTAGTTCTATTTCGCTATCAGTCTTATAATATATCATCAAAGAACGTTATTAAAATGCTGCTCCTACAGCATTTCCTGATTTTCCTTTTATTCTACCTGATTTTACTAACCCATCGTAATGTCTCATTAATAAATGGCTTTCGATTTGTTGTAATGTGTCTAATACTACTCCTACAAGAATTAATAATGATGTTCCTCCGTAAAATCTTGAGAATTGATTATTTACTCCTGCCATTACGGCAAAAGCCGGTAATATAGCAATAATTGCTAGTAATATTGATCCCGGTAATGTTATTTTTGACATTACACTATCTAAAAATTCAACTGTTTTTTTACCTGGTTTTACGCCTGGTATAAATCCTCCGTTACGCTTCATATCTTCAGCCATTTGTGTTGGATTTATTGTTATTGCAGTGTAAAAGTATGTAAAAATAATTATCATTATAGCAAATGTAAAGTTATACCAAAATCCTGTATAATCGGCAAAAGCTGCTGCAAATCCCGATGCTGAATCGGAGCTTGAGAATCCTGCTATCATCATTGGGACAAACATAAGTGCTTGTGCAAAAATTATTGGCATTACTCCTGATGCATTTACTTTTAATGGTATATATTGACGAACTCCGCCGTATTGTTTGTTTCCTACGATACGTTTGGCATATTGAACAGGTATTCGTCTGGTTCCTTGAACAAGTAATATTGCAAACATTACTACTACAAGTAGAATTACTATTTCTAAGAGGAATGCTATTAATCCTCCTGCTCCGTCCATTCTACTACCAAATTCTGCTACTAAAGCAAATGGTAATCTGGCAATTATACCTATCATTATTATTAATGATATTCCGTTTCCTATTCCTTTATCTGTAATTCTTTCGCCCAACCACATTATAAACATTGTTCCTGCTACAAGTATTATAAGAGATGATATCCAAAATAGTGATTGGTCTCCGACAAAAGCTGTATCGGGTAATTGGTATCTTAAGTTTGTAATGTAACTTGGTGCTTGTACTCCTGTAATTAATACTGTAAGGTATCGTGTAATTTGTGTAATTTTTTTTCTTCCGCTTTCGCCTTCGTGTTGTAATTTTTGAAAATATGGAATTGCTATGCCTAAAAGTTGAACTACAATAGATGCCGATATGTAAGGCATTATACCCAAAGCAAAAATTGATGCATTAGAGAATGCACCACCTGAAAACATATCTAATAAACCGAGAACTCCATCTGATGTTTGTTTATGTAGGTTTCCTAATTGTGAAGGGTCTACACCCGGTAATACAACAAAAGAACCCAATCTATATATTAGTAGTAGTCCTAATGTTGTGAGTATTCGAGCACGTAAGTCCTCGATTTTATATATATTTTTAAATGTTTGGATAATTTTTTTCATTAATCTAAAATTAAATTAGTGTAGCTGTTCCTTTTAAGTCTTCGATTGCTTTTTTTGCCGATGCAGAGAATGCATTTGCAGTAACATCAATTTTAGATGTTAGTTTACCGTTTCCTAAGATTTTTACTAACTCATTTTTGGAAATTAATCCGTTTTCTACAAATGTTTCGAATGTAAATGTTTTAATATTTTTTTTATCAACTAATTGTTGTAGTGTTGATATATTAATACCTTTATATTCTACACGGTTTGGATTTTTAAATCCGTATTTAGGAACTCTTCGTTGTAGTGGCATTTGTCCACCCTCGAAACCTATTTTTTTTGAATATCCGGAACGAGATTTAGCTCCTTTATGTCCTCTTGTTGATGTTCCTCCGTGACCTGATCCTTGACCTCTACCTATTCTTTTTCGTTTGTGTGTTGATCCTTCTGCAGGTTTTAAATTACTTAAATCCATATCTTTAAATAAATATAATGTAAATTATTTTACTTTTCTACTTTTAATAAATGTTCTAATTTTTTTACCATTCCTAATATTTGAGGTGTGGCTTCTAACTCAACTGTTTGATGCATTTTTTTAATACCTAATGCTTGCATTGTTAATTTTTGTCGTTTTGTACTTCCTATAGTACTTTTAATCTGTGTTATTTTAATTTTTGCCATTTTATTAATATTAGCCATTAAAAACTTTATTTAATTCTACGCCTCTATGCTCTGCAACTGTATATGCATCGCGAAGGTTTATTAAAGCTTCGATTGTTGCTTTAACTAAGTTATGATGGTTTGACGAGCCTTTTGATTTTGCAAGAACATCTTTTACTCCCACGCTTTCAAGAACTGCACGCATTGCACCTCCGGCTTTAACTCCTGTTCCACTTGATGCCGGTTTAATAAGTACTTTTGCTCCGCCATATTTAGCAACTTGTTCGTGTGGTATTGTTCCGTTTAGTATTGGAACTTTTATAAGATTTTTTTTGGCATCTTCTATTCCTTTAGCTATTGCCGATGTAACTTCTGATGCTTTTCCTAATCCGTATCCTACAATTCCGTCTTCGTTTCCTACAACTACAACTGCTGAGAAACTGAATTTTCTACCACCTTTTGTTACTTTTATAACTCTTTTTATACCTACTAAACGATCTTTTAGTTCTAAGTCGCTTGTTTTTATTCTATTAACTACTGACATAATTTATTAAAATTTTAGTCCATTTTCTCTAGCTGCATCAGCTAATGATTTAACTCTTCCGTGATATAGGTATCCGTTACGATCGAATACTATTTTTGTTATTCCTTTTTCTATAGCTTTTTTTGCTATTGATTCTCCTACTAATTTTGCTTGTTCTGTTTTAGTAATTCCTTTTTTTGCTATTATATCTTTTTCTAATGACGATGCCGAAACTATTGTATTTCCTGCATTATCGTCAATTATTTGAGCATAAATTTGTTTATTACTTCTAAAAACACTTAATCGAGGTTGGGTTTCGGTTCCACTAATTTTTCCTCTGATTCTTCTTCTTATTTTTAATCTTTTTTCTCTAATCATAACTTATAATAATATATATATTACATGCCTGCTGATTTACCGGCTTTTCTTCTTAATTCTTCGCCTACGAATTTAATTCCTTTACCTTTGTATGGCTCCGGTTTTCGTAATGATCTTATTTTTGACGCTACCATTCCTAATAGTTGTTTGTCGTGGCTACGCATAGTAAGTATTGAGTTTGCTCGTTTTTCGGCTTTTGCTTCGGCTTTTATTTCGGGTGGTAATTCAAAAATAATTTCGTGTGAGTATCCTAATGACATTATTAGTTGTTGTCCTTTCATTTCGGCTTTGTAACCAACTCCAACAAATTCTTGTTTGGTTTCGAATCCTTCGGATACTCCTATTACCATATTATTAATTAATGAACGATATAGCCCGTGCATAGCGTTGGCTTGTTTTGTATTTCCATTATTAATAACGTTAATAGTTTTGTCTTTTATTTTAATTTCTATATCTTTATTAACTTGTTGTGTTAACTCGCCTAATTTACCTTTAACTGTAACTAGGTTATCTGCATTAACATCAACTGTAACGCCTTCCGGGATATTTATTGGTAATTTTCCTATTCGTGACATTTTCTTTTGTATTTATTTTTTAATAAACGTAGCATAATAATTCGCCACCTACATTTAATTTTCTTGCTTCTTTATCGGTTATTACACCTTTTGAGGTTGATAAAATAGCTACTCCTAATCCGTTTAATATACGAGGTATATCGTCAACTCCTGCATATTTTCTTAATCCTGGTTTACTAATTCTGCCTATTTTTTTTATTGCAGGTACTTTTGTTTTTGGATGATATTTTAATGCTATTTTAATGTTTCCTTGTTTATTATCGGTTTCTTCAAATTTATAATTTAAGATGTAACCTTTATCAAATAAAACTTTTGTTATTTCTTTTTTTAAGTTAGATGCAGGTATATTAACAACTTTATGTTTTGCCATCATTGCATTTCTAACTCTAGTTAAATAGTCTGCTATTGTATCAGTCATTTTCTTTTTTTTTTATATTTTACCAACTAGCTTTTTTAATTCCGGGTATTAATCCTGCAGAAGCCATTTCTCTAAATGTAATTCTGCTAATACCAAATTGTCTCATATAACCTTTTGGACGTCCTGTTAAACTGCATCTGTTATGTAGTCTTACTTTTGATGAGTTTTTTGGTAATCTGCTAAGTGCAATATAGTCTCCTTCGGCTTTTAGTTTTGCTCTTTTTTCAGCATATTTATCAACCATTTTTTGTCGCTTTACTTCACGAGCTTTCATTGATTCTTTTGCCATATTTAATTCTTTTTTATATTTTTAAATGGTAATCCGAATTCTTTTAACAGTGCATAACCCTCTTCGTCGGTTTTAGCTGTTGTAACAAATGTTATTTGCATTCCTAAAATTTTTGATATTTTATCAATATTAATTTCGGGAAATATTATTTGTTCTTTTATTCCGAATGTATAATTTCCTTTTCCGTCTAATTTAAATGGTATTCCTCGGAAATCTCTAACTCGAGGTATAGCAACGCTAATTAGTCTGTCAAGAAATTCGTACATTTTTTCTCGTCTAAGAGTTACTCTTACTCCAATTGGCATTTTTTTACGTAATTTAAAGTTAGAGATGTCTTTTTTTGATACTGTTTTTACAGCTTTTTGTCCTGTTATAGCTGTTAGTTCGTTTATAGCTATATCGATAAGTTTTTTATCTGATATAGCTTGTCCTAAACCTTGATTTATAACTATTTTTTCTAGTTTAGGCACTTGCATAATACTCTTATATCCAAATTGTTTTTTTAAATTTGGTATAATTTCGGTTTCGTATTTTGCTCTTAGTGTAGGTTTATAAGCCATTACTTAATTTCCTCCCCTGATTTTTTTGAATATCTTACTAATTTATTTTTTTTGTTCAATTTTCTTCCAATTCGTGTTGGTTCTCCTGATGCAGGGTCAACAAGCATTAAATTGGATATATGAATTGAACCTTCTTTTTTTATTATTCCTCCTTGAGTATTTTCGGCATTAGGTTTTGTATGTTTTGATATCATATTTACACCTTCTACAATAGCTCTTTCTTTTTTCACTATTACTTCTAATACTCTACCTTGTTGTCCTTTTGAGTTTCCTGCAATTACTTTAACAAGGTCTCCTTTTTTTATATGTAATTTTTTTTGCATATCTTAATTATTATAAAACTTCGGGTGCTAATGAAACTATTTTCATATATTGTTTTTCGCGTAGTTCTCTGGCTACAGGTCCAAAAATACGGGTTCCTCTAATTTCGCCTGCGGCGTTTAGTAATACTGCGGCATTATCGTCGAATCTTATGTAAGAACCGTCTTTTCGTCGAATTTCTTTTTTTGTTCTAACTACAACAGCTTTTGTTACTGTTCCTTTTTTTACTTCGCTTGCAGGAATTGCACTTTTAACTGTAACAACAATTTTGTCGCCTACTGTTGCATATTTTTTTCCTGTACCTCCAAGTACTCTAATACAGAGAACTTCTTTTGCTCCGCTATTATCTGCTACGTTTAGTCTTGTTTCTTGTTGTATCATAATTATTTTGCTCTTTCAATAATATTAACTAATCTCCATCGTTTATTTTTGCTTAATGGTCTGGTTTCCATTATTTTTACAATGTCTCCAATATTGCAATCGTTTTTATCGTCATGTGCTGTAAACTTTTGTGTTTTATTAACGAATTTTCCATATTTTCTATGTTTTTCTTTGTATTTTACAGCGACAACTATGGATTTCTCCATTTTATTGCTTACAACAACTCCTATTCGTTCTTTTCTTAAGTTTCTTTCCATTTTTATTTATTATTGATAATTCTATATTGTAATTCTGTTTTTAATCTTGCTATATCTTTTTTTGTATCTCCTATTTTTAATGGATTTTCTAATGGAGAAATAGCATGCGATAACTTAAGTTTGTTTAAGTATTCGCTTTGGTCGATAATTCTTTCTTTTATTTCAGGAGTTGATAACTCTCTTATTTCTGACATTTTCATATCGTTATAATTTTATTCTGTGTAGTCGTTACGAACTACAAATTTTGTTTTTATTGGTAATTTTTGAGCTCCTAATCTTAATGCTTCTTTAGCAACGTCCATAGGTACTCCTTCGATTTCTATAATTATTCTTCCCGGAGTAACGGGGGCAACAAATGCTTCGGGTGCACCTTTACCTTTTCCCATACGAACTTCGGCAGGTTTTTTTGTTATTGGTTTGTCAGGAAATATTCGTATCCATACTTGTCCTTCACGTTTCATGTAACGAGTAACTGCTTGACGTGCTGCCTCTATTTGTCGTCCTGTAATCCAGTGTTCTTCTAATCCTTTAATTCCAAAAGAGCCAAATGCAAGTGTAGCACCTCTTTGGGCGTTACCTTTCATTTTCCCTTTTTGCATTCTTCTATATTTTGTTTTTTTTGGTTGTAACATTTTTAATCAAATTAAAGTTATTTTATTTTCTTCTTCTGCTATTTCTTTTTGGAGATTGTTTTTGGACTTTTGCTCCTATATTTGGTGACAAGTCTCGTTTTCCGTAAACTTCGCCTTTGCATATCCAAACTTTTAGTCCTATTGCTCCAACTTTAGTTCTTGCTGTTGATGTTGCGTAGTCTATATCTGCTCTTAATGTATGTAGTGGTGTTCTTCCTTCTTTATACATTTCGGAGCGTGCCATTTCTGCTCCATTTAGGCGTCCTGATATTTGTACTTTTATACCTTCGGCACCCATTCTCATTGTTGATGCAATTGCTGTTTTAATTGCTCTACGGTATGCCATTTTACCTTCTAGTTGATGTGCTATTGTATTTGCAACTAAGACGGCATCTAACTCTGGTCTTTTTACTTCAAAAATATTTATTTGAACTTCTTGTTTTGTAATTTTTTTAAGCTCTTCTTTTAGTCTATCTACTTCTTGTCCGCCTTTTCCTATAATAATTCCGGGACGTGCGGTGTTTATAGTAATAGTAATAAATTTTAGAGTTCTTTCGATAATAATTCTAGATATGCTTGCTTTTGCTAATCTAACATTTAAATATTTTCTGATTATATCGTCTTCGGCAATTTTTTCTGCGTATTTTTTTCCTCCATACCAGTTAGAGTCCCAGCCTCTTATAATTCCTAAACGATTACTTATCGGATTAATTTTTTGTCCCATTATATTAATTTTCTTTTTCTTCGTTAATATTATTACTATCTATAATTAGAGTAACATGATTAGATCTTTTTCTAATACGATGTGCTCTACCTTGAGGTGCAGGTTGAATTCGTTTTAGCATTTTTGCCGAATCAACAAAAATTTCTTTTACGTATAAGTTACTTTCTTCGATTTTTGCACCTTCATTTTTAATTTGCCAATTTGAAATGGCAGAGAGTAGAAGTTTCTCTAATTTTATTGAAGCTTCTTTTTTTGAATATTTTAAAATATCAAGAGCTTTATTTACTTCAACGCCTCTTACTGTATCTGCAACTATTCGCATTTTTCGAGGCGATGTAGGATTATTTCTTAAAACTGCTTTGTATATAGTTTTATTTGCTTCTTTACGCTTTTCGGCTAAATTTCTTTTTCTTGCACCCATATCTTTAAACTATTTTATTTTTTCTTATTACCTGCGTGACCTCTAAAAGTACGTGTTGGAGAAAATTCTCCTAATTTATGTCCAACCATATTTTCTGTTATATATACAGGTATAAATTTATTTCCATTATGAACTGCTATTGTATGTCCCACAAAATCCGGCGATATCATTGATCTTCGCGACCATGTTTTTATAACGGATTTTTTATTTTTTTCATTCATCTCTAGTACTCGTTTTTCGAGTTTGTAATCGATAAATGGTCCTTTTTTTAGAGATCTACTCATAAATTAAAAATTTTTTATATTATTTTTTACGTTTTTCAACAATAAATTTATTAGAGAATTTCTTTTTATCTCTAGTTTTATATCCTTTTGCAGGTAATCCTTTACGAGATCGAGGGTGTCCTCCAGATGCTCTTCCTTCGCCACCTCCCATTGGGTGATCTACAGGATTCATTACAACTCCTCTAACTCTTGGTCTTCTGCCTTGCCATCTTGTTCGTCCTGCTTTTCCTGATTTTTCTAATCCATGGTCGGCATTAGAAACCACTCCTACCGTTGCTTTGCAAGTAGTTAATACTTTTCGGCTTTCGCCTGATGGTAATTTTATAATTGCGTATTTACCTTCGCGAGAGACTATTGTTGCATAGGATCCTGCACTTCGAGCTAACATTCCTCCTTTACCGGGTGTTAATTCTATGTTATGAATTACTGTTCCTAATGGTATATCAGATAAGTATAAGGTATTTCCTATTTCGGGATGAATTCCTTTTCCTGATATTACTTCTTGTCCAACTTTTAGTCCGTTAGGAGCAACTATATATCGTTTTTCTCCGTCTTTATATATTAACAATGCTATTCGTGCTGTTCTATTTGGGTCGTATTCTATAGAACTTACTTTAGCTGTTATTCCTTCTTTATCTCGTTTAAAATCTATAATACGATAACGTTTTTTGTGACCTCCGCCAATATAACGCATTGTCATTTTTCCGGAGTTGTTTCTACCTCCTGTTTTTTTAATAGGTGCTAGTAATGATTTTTCGGGTTTTGATTTTGTAATCTCCTCGAAAGTTCCTATTACTTTATGTCTTTGCCCTGGTGTCATGGGCTTTAATTTTCTTACAGCCATTTTTTGTTAAATATTACTATAGAAATCAATTGTATCTCCATCTACTAATGTTACTATTGCTTTTTTATAAGCTTTAGTTTTGCCGGTAATAAATCCTGTTTTTGTATATCTTGATTTAACTTTACCTGCATATTTCATTGTGTTAATAGAAGAAACATTAACTCCATACATTTTTTCTATTTCTTTTTTTATTTCGATTTTATTAGCTGATTTTTCAACTATAAATCCGTACTTATTTAATTTCTCGCTTTGAGCATTAAATTTTTCGGTTACTAATGGTTTTAATAAAATCTTCATATCAACTTTTTTATAAAATTCTTCTTAAAATATCAATTGAGCTTTCTGTAATTAATAATTTTTCAGCCCACATTATCTCGTAAGTATTTAATTCTGAGGCTAATACCGTTTTAACACTCTTTAAATTACGAGAGGACAAATATACACTTTTATTTTGTTCTGGTAAAACAATTGTTAATTTTTTATCAGATATTTTAAAATTATTTAAAAGTTCTACTATATTTTTAGTTTTAACTTCTTTAAAATCAATATTTTCTGATATTATAATTCCTTTGTTTTTAACTTTATAAGAGATTGCAGATTTACGGGCTAATTTTTTTATTTTTTTGTTTAATTTAAAATAATAGTTCCTTGGTTTTGGTCCAAAAACTCTACCTCCACCTCTAAATACAGGAGATTTTATGCTTCCTGCTCTGGCTGTACCTGTTCCTTTTTGTCTTTTAATTTTACGTGTACTTCCTGAGATTTCTGATCTTTCTTTTGCTTTGCTTGTGCCTTGTCTATTGTTTGCCAAATAATGTTTAACATCTAAATAAATGGCATGATCGTTTGGCTCAATTGCGAATACAGAATCTTCTAACTCTATGGTTTTTCCTGTATCTTTTCCTTTTATATCGTATATA
This sequence comes from Bacteroidales bacterium, assembly GCA_026985625.1. Classification (GTDB taxonomy): domain Bacteria; phylum Bacteroidota; class Bacteroidia; order Bacteroidales; family JAFGXI01; genus JALSQC01. The sequence continues at coordinate 22,734 of JALSQC010000278.1, forward strand.
TTTGTTTTCATTATTTTTCTACTATTAAATATGAACCTTTAGATCCGGGTACAGATCCTTTAACTATAATCAAGTTCTTTTCTACATCAATTTTTATAACTTGCAAGTTGGTTACTTTAACTCTTACGTTACCTGTTTGGCCTGCCATTCTCATACCTTTAAATACTCTTGAAGGATATGATGATGCTCCTAAAGAACCGGGTGCTCTTAGTCTATTGTGTTGTCCATGGGTTGCGTCGTTAACTCCTCTAAAGTTATAACGTTTAACAACTCCTTGAAAACCTTTACCTTTTGATATTCCTACAACATCTACATAGACATCGTCTTTAAAAATATCAACTGTTATTGTATCTCCAAGTTTCCAGTCGTCTTTGTAATCTGAGAATTCAAAGATTCTTTTTTTAGGGCTTGTTTTTGCCTTTTTAAAATGGCCTAACATTGCTTTTGTTGTATTTTTTTCTTTTTTTTCGTCATACGCTATTTGCAATGCATTATAGCCGTCTTTATCAGCTGTTTTTACTTGTGTAACTACGCAAGGTCCAGCTTCAATAACAGTGCATGGTATATTTTTACCATCGGCACTAAATACGGAAGTCATTCCGATTTTTTTTCCTATTAATCCGGGCATAATTTATATTTTTAAACTTTTATTAAAACTTCTACTCCACTTGGCAATTCTAATTTCATTAATGCATCAATGGTATTTGAGCTTGTGCTGTAAATATCCATTAATCTTTTATAAGATGATAATTGAAATTGCTCTCTTGATTTTTTGTTTACGAATGTTGATCTTAAAACTGTAAAAACACGTTTGTGTGTAGGAAGTGGTATAGGTCCACTTACTATAGCTCCTGTTGTTTTAACAGTTTTAATAATTTTCTCAGCTGATTTGTCAACTAAGTTGTAGTCGTAAGATTTTAATTTGATTCTAATCTTTTGTTGAGCCATTTTTATTTATTATTATATTTTATTAATTACTTTATTTGCTATTTCGTCGGGAACTTTTTCGTAATGAGAAAATTCCATTGATGATGTAGCTCTACCTGATGTTATTGTTCGTAGAACAGTAACGTATCCAAATTTTTCTGACAATGGAACTTTTGCTTTTACTACTCTTGCTCCTGCTTTTGTTTCCATTCCTTCGATTTGTCCTCGTCGTTTATTAAAATCGCTAATTACATCGCCCATGTATTCTTCAGGAGTAACTACTTCTGCCGACATTATTGGTTCTAATAAAATCGGTTCTGCATTTTTGGTTGCATTTTTAAATGCTTGTTTTGCACAAATCTCAAATGATAGTTGATCTGAATCTACAGGGTGATACGAGCCGTCTAATAATGTTACTTTTAAGCTGTCTACCGGATAGCCTGCTAATGGGCCGTTAGCCATTGCTTCGGTAAATCCTTTTTCTATTGATGGAATATATTCTTTAGGAATATTTCCTCCTTTTATTTCGTTAATAAATTGTAGTCCTGTAACTCCTTCGTCTGCAGGTCCTATTTTTACAATAATGTCTGCAAATTTTCCTCGTCCGCCTGTTTGTTTTTTAAATACTTCGCGGTGTTGAACTTCTTTTGTAATAGCTTCTTTGTATGCCACTTGAGGTGCTCCCTGATTACATTCTACTTTAAATTCTCTTTTTAGTCTGTCTATTAGTATTTCCAGATGTAGTTCTCCCATACCACTTATAATGGTTTGTCCTGAGTTTTCGTCGGTTTTTACTGTAAATGTAGGGTCTTCTTCGGCTAATTTTGCTAAAGCATTGCCTAATTTATCTACATCTTTTTGTGTAATAGGTTCGATTGCTACGCCTATTACAGGGTCGGGAAATTCTATTGATTCTAATATTATTGGGTGTTTAGAATCGTATAATGTGTCTCCTGTTTTTATATTTTTAAATCCAACTGCTGCACAAATGTCTCCTGCTTTAATTTCGTCGCGAGGATTTTGTTTGTTTGCATGCATTTGGTATAATCTTGATATTCTTTCTTTTTTGCCTGTTCTACTAATTGTAACTGAGTCTCCTGATTTTAAAACTCCTGAGTAAACTCTTATAAAAGCTAATCGTCCTACAAATGGGTCGGTTGCTATTTTAAATGCTAATGCTGCTAACGGTTCTTGTGAGCTTGGTTTTCTTACTTCTTCTTTATCGGTATATGGGTTTATTCCTGTTATATCGTCAACGTCTATAGGGCTTGGCATATATTCTACTATTGCATCTAAAAGGCGTTGAACTCCTTTGTTTTTAAATGCCGAACCACACATTACAGGAATTATTGTCATATTGAGTACGGCTTTTCGTGTTACTTCTTTAAATTCTTCGACTGTTATTGATTCTCTATCTTCGAAAAATCTTTCTAATAACTTATCGTCTGATTCGGCTACTGCTTCTATTAGTTTTTCTCTCCACTCGTAAACTGTTTCTTTTAATTCTTCGGGAACGTCTTTATATACGTATTTTGTTCCTAACGTTTGGTCGTCTTCCCATACTATTGCTTTGTTTTCTATTAAATCTACAACTCCTTCGAAATTTTCTTCAGATCCTATAGGTATTTGTATTGGAATAGGGTTTGCTCCTAATTTTTCTTTTATTTCATTAACAACTCCAAAGAAATCAGCTCCTACTCTATCCATTTTATTAACAAAAGCCATTCGTGGGACATTATATTTATTTGCTTGTCGCCAAACTGTTTCGGATTGTGGTTCTACTCCTCCAACTGCACAAAATACTGCTATTGCTCCGTCAAGAACTCTTAATGAGCGTTCCACTTCGACAGTAAAATCTACGTGTCCCGGAGTGTCTATAATATTTATTTTATAATTTTTGTCGTTATATTTCCAAAATGTAGTGGTAGCAGCTGAGGTTATTGTTATTCCTCGTTCTTGTTCTTGAACCATCCAGTCCATTGTTGCTGCTCCATCGTGAACTTCTCCTATTTTGTGTGTTATACCGGTATAAAACAATATACGCTCGGTAACAGTTGTTTTACCGGCGTCGATATGTGCCATTATACCAATATTTCTTGTATTTTTTAAATCTTTACTCATTTAATCTATAACAACAAAAAATTAAAATCTAAAATGAGAGAATGCTTTGTTTGCTTCTGCCATTCTGTGTGTATCTTCTTTTTTCTTAAATGCTCCGCCTTCTTCTTTATAAGCTGCAATAATTTCGTTGGCTAGTTTATCTGCCATTGATTTACCTGAACGTTTTCTTGCAAATAATATAATTGCTTTTATTGCTAATGATAATTTGCGTGACGGCCTTACTTCCATTGGCACTTGAAATGTTGCTCCTCCAATTCTACGACTTTTTACTTCAACTTGCGGGGTTACATTTTCGATTGCTTTTTTCCAAACTTCTAACGATGATATTTCTTTTTCTTTAATTCTTTTATCAACAAGATCTAATGCTTCGTAAAAAATATTATATGAAAGATTTTTTTTACCGTCAATCATTAAATCGTTTACAAAACGAGTAACTAAAGTATCGTTAAATTTTGGATCAGGTAATAATATTCTTTTTTTTGGTTTTGACTTTCTCATGATTTTAAAATATAATTATTTTTTCTTTGGTCTTTTTGCTCCATATTTAGAACGTCGTTGTGTTCTACCGTCAACACCTGAAGTATCTAATGCTCCACGTATTATATGGTAACGAACACCTGGTAAATCTTTTACTCTTCCTCCTCTTATAAGAACTATAGAGTGTTCTTGCAGATTGTGACCTTCTCCTGGAATATAAGCATTTACCTCTCTTCCGTTAGTTAGTCTAACTCTGGCTACTTTACGCATAGCTGAATTTGGTTTTTTTGGTGTAGCAGTATAAACCCTTACACATACTCCTCTTTTTTGAGGACATGATTCTAAACCGGGGGATTTACTCTTTTCTACTAATCGTTTTCTACCTTTTCTAACTAATTGTTGTATTGTTGGCATTATTTTTTATTTTAATTATTAATTTCAAAAATGGGTTGCAAAATTACATTTTTTTTTATTATTTCAATAATATTAATGATTTTTTTACTAATATTATAAAAATTTATTTGTAACAATTGAGAAATTTTGATTTTAAACTATTTAAAAATTATTTTTTTTAATAAATTAATGTGTTTTTTACAATAATATTTTTTGTTTTAAAAATTTTATTATTTTTGAACTCCCAAATTTTAAATACTTTTTTGTTATTTTTCAAATATTAAAATTTGTAAATAAAAATTAAAAATAAACATAAAATAATACATAAAAATGAAAATCTACAACACAAATCAAATTAAAAACATTGCAATTATCGGAAACTCAGGCTCGGGGAAAACTTCTTTAGCCGAAGCAATACTTTTTAATAGCGGAGTAATTGACAGATTAGGTGATGTTAACGACAAAAATACCGTATCTGATTACAGGGATATAGAACATGAAAACGGAATATCTGTTACAACAACTGTTTTACATAGTGAATGGAATAAAAATAAAATAAATATAATTGATGCTCCCGGGGCAGATGATTTTGTTGGTAATATTAATACCGCCATTCAAGTGTCTGATTTATCTTTATTATTAATAAATGCTCAAAATGGGGTTGAAGTTGGAACCGAGATTCAATTAAGAAATCTCGAAAAATATAATAAACCTTTTATTGTTGTAATTAATCAATTAGATAATGATAAAGCTAATTTTGCAAGTTCAATAGAAGCTTTAAAAAATAGTGTGGGTGGTAATCTTATACTTGCTCAATATCCTGTTGAAACAGGAGAAAATTTTAATGGTATAATTGATATCATTACTATGAAAATGATTAAATTTACCGATAAAGGCGGCAAGCCCGAGATTGTTGATATACCCGATAACGAAAAAGATAGAGCCGAAGAGTTAAAAAATGAATTAATTGAGAAAGCTGCCGAAGGTGATGACGGGTTAATGGAATTATTTTTTGAGAATGAAACTCTTACCGAAGATGAAATGCGTAAAGGAATTACCGAAGGATTAATACAAAGAGGTATGTTTCCTGTATTTTGTATTTCGGCTAAAAAGAATTATGGAGTTACCCGATTATTGGATTTTATTTCGAATGTTGTTCCTACTCCTGACCAAGTTCCTAATTTACCCACAATTGATGGTAGTGATGTAAAAATAGACCCTAATGGTCCTGCATCTATTTTTGTTTTTAAAACTTCGGTTGAGGAACATGTCGGTGAAATAAATTATTTTAAAGTTATGTCCGGTACAATATCCGAGGGTATGGATCTTATTAATATGAACAAACAAGCTAAAGAACGTTTGTCGCAATTATTTGTTGTTGCCGGTAAAAACAGAACAAAAGTTGAGAAATTAGTTGCCGGTGATTTTGGAGCAACTGTTAAATTAAAATCTACAAAAACTAATCATACGTTAAATGCTTCGGGGACAAACTGGGTTTTTAAAGATATTGAAATTCCCGAACCTAAATATAGAACTGCTATTAAACCTATTAACGAAGGTGATGACGAGAAATTAGGCGAAGCATTAGATAGAATACATCAAGAGGATTTAAGTATTACCGTTGAATATTCTAAAGAACTTAAACAAATAATTGTTTCGGGACAAGGAGAATATCATTTAAATATTATGAAATGGTATCTTGATAATCTTTTTAAAATTGATACCGAATTTTTACCTCCAAAAATTCCATATCGCGAAACTATTACAAAAGTAGCTCAAGCTGATTACCGTCATAAAAAACAATCGGGCGGTGCCGGACAATTTGGCGAGGTTCATATGATTATTGAGCCTTATGTAGAAGGCAAAGCAGATCCAAGTATGTTTAAAATTGATGGTAAAGAATATAAATTATCTATTAGAGATAAACAAGAATATGATCTTGACTGGGGTGGAAAATTAATATATTATAATTGTATTGTAGGAGGGTCTATTGATGCTCGATTTTTACCTGCTATTTTAAAAGGTATTATGGAAAAAATGGAAGAGGGTCCTTTAACTGGTTCTTATGCCAGAGATATTAGAGTATTTATTTATGATGGTAAAATGCACCCTGTTGATTCAAACGAAATATCGTTTAAGTTAGCAGGAAGAAATGCTTTTAGTATGGCTTTTAAAAATGCAGGTCCTAAAATATTAGAGCCCATTTATGATGTAGAAGTTTTTGTTCCTAGTGACAGAATGGGTGATGTAATGAGTGATTTGCAAGGAAGAAGGGCTGTTGTTCAAGGTATGAGTAGCGAAAAAGGTTTTGAAAAAATATCGGCAAAAGTTCCTTTGGCAGAATTAGGCAAATATTCGACTGTTTTAAGTTCGATAACAGGAGGGAAGGCTATGTACTCAATGAAATTTGCAGAATACGGTCAAGTTCCGGGTGATTTACAAGCAGAATTACTTAAAGCATACGAAAAAGAACAAGAAGAAAATTAATTATTAATTAATTTATATACTAAAAATAAAAAGGTGGTTCAAAAAAATTTGAACCACCTTTTTATTACTTTATATTATGTAACTATAATAAAGCTTCTAATTTTTCGACTAATACTTTTTTTGGAACAGCTCCAACTTGTTTATCGACAACTTCTCCGTTTTTAAAGAATAATACTGTAGGTATGTTTCTAACCCCATATTTTACTGCTGTCTGTGGATTATTATCAACATCTAATTTTGTCATTTTTGCACGACCTTCGTATTCTGTTGCCATTTCTTCGATTAGCGGACCTATTAATCTGCATGGTCCACACCATTCTGCCCATAAATCGACAACTACGGGCACATCTGAGTTTAATACTACTTCTTGAAAATCTTTATCGGTAACATGTATTGCCATAATTTTTTTATTTTTTATTGTTTTTAAATTATTGTTTGCAAATGTATTAATTTATTTTTATATTATTTAAATTAATTCTTGATAATTTATTAATAATATCTTTTGTAAGGTCTATTTTTATACTTTTTGACATTAAACTTGTTTTTATCTCTTTGTCTTTATCTATAATTGTAAATTTAAGTTTTGTTGTTCCTTTGTTTGTATTTTCAATAATATCAAATATTTTATCTATTAATTCTTTTGTTATATCGTCTATATTAATAATTATTTCGAGATTTTTAAAAACTTTGTCTTTAATGTTATATAGTAAGTCTATTGTTTTTACATTTAGTTGATAGTCTGATTTTTCTTTTTTCCAAGTTGGAATTTCTACTTTTGCGGTTACTACTATTGAATATCCCTCGACTAAATTATTTTTCCACTGACTCCATTGTTTTGAAAAAAATGTAAATGTGTAGGTTCCCGATAGGTCTTCGATAGTAACTTTTCCGTATGGGACTCCTTTTTTTGTAAGATATTCTTTAGATGAATTAATGTATCCTACTACGGTAAACTCTTTATTTTTTAGGTCGTTTAAATTATTTAAGTAATTTAATGGTAATGGATTAAGTTTATTTATAATTAGCTCAAACGAGTTTAAGGGGTGTGATGATAAATAGATTCCTATTTTTTCTTTCTCGTGTTTTAGTTTATTTATTATGTTCCATTCTCTTACCTCGGGCAATTCAGGTTTTTTTATGTGAGTATTATAAACTTCTCCAAACAAATTTGCTCCTGCTGATTTATCGGACTTAAATTTGTTTCCGTAATCAATCAATCGCATTATAAAACTATTGTCTGATACATTTCCTTTGTCGTCAAAGAATTGATTTCTTTGAATTTTAAGCTCATCAAAAGCTCCTGCATAAGCTAATGACTCTATAGTTTTTTTGTTTACTGCAGATAGGTTTACTCTCTCGATAAAGTTATATATATCTGTAAATTCTCCTTTTTTTCTTTCGTCGATTATATTTTCTACTGCATTTGAGCCTACATCTTTTATTGCTGCTAATCCAAATCTAATGTCTCCGTTTTTATTTACCATAAATTCGTTATACGATTCGTTTACATCAGGTCCAAGAACGTTTATTCCCATATTTTTACATTCGTTCATAAAGAATGTAATTTTTTTTATGTCTTTTTTGTTTCTGCTAAGAACTGCTGCCATAAACTCGGCGGGATAATGTGCTTTTAGATATGCTGTTTGATATGATATGTAAGAGTAGCATGTTGCATGCGATTTGTTAAATGCGTATTTCGCAAATTCTTCCCAATCTTTCCATATTTTTTCTATTGTTTTGTCTATATCTTTTTTGTTTTGCTTGCATTCTTCGACAAATTGGGTATTTGATTTACAGCCGTTTACAAACTTAAGTTTAAGTTCATTCATTACCTCTTTTTTCTTTTTACCCATTGCTTTTCGAAGCGAGTCGGACTCGCCTCGAGTAAAGTTTGCAAGCTTACGAGATAATAACATGACTTGTTCTTGATATACTGTAATTCCGTATGTTTCTTCGAGATATTCGCTCATCATTGGAACGTCGTATTGTATTTTTTCTTTTCCGTGTTTTCGACGTATAAAGCTTGGGATATATTCCATTGGTCCCGGTCGATACAATGCATTCATTGCTATTAAATCCTCAAATTTTGTAGGTTTTAAATCCATTAAATGTTTTTTCATTCCATCGGACTCAAATTGAAATAATCCTGTTGTTTGTCCTTTTGAATATAGTTCGTATGTTGCTTGGTCGTTTAAATCTACATTATCAATATCTACATTAATATTTTTAGATAATTTTATATTATCTATTGTATCTTTAATTATTGATAATGTTTTAAGACCCAAAAAATCCATCTTTAATAATCCTACATCTTCGACATGTTTTCCGTCATATTGTGTTACATATTTTAACTCTGAGTCTTTAGACGGTATACAAATTGGTATATATTTTTCTAAATCGTCACGGCCTATTATTATTCCACATGCGTGTGTTCCTATGTTTCGCACTGAGCCTTCGAGCACTTCTGCAAATTTAAGGACTTCTGATGCCTCGTTATTTTTGTCTTTTATTTGTTTTAATTCTTTTATTTCTTTTATTGCATCTTTTAATTTTATTCCGGGCTTTTCGGGAACGAGCTCTGCTATTTTACTTGTTTCGTTTAAAGGGTATTGTTGCACTCTGCCTACATCACGGATTGCTGATTTTGCGGCCATAGTTCCAAATGTTATTATATGTGCAACTCGTTTTTCGCCGTATTTATCAACAACCCATTTTAGTATTTTTGCTCTACCATCGTCATCAAAATCTATATCTATATCGGGCATTGATATTCTATCGGGGTTTAGAAATCTCTCGAAAAGTAAATTGTATTTAATTGGGTCTATTTCTGTTATTCTTAAAGAATATGCTACTGCCGAGCCTGCTGCCGAACCTCTACCGGGTCCCACTAACACACCCATATTGCGTGCTGCTTTTAAAAAATCCCATACTATTAAAAAATAACCGGGGAATCCCATAGTTTTAATTACTCCCAACTCAAAATCCAAACGTTTTTTTATTTCTTCGGGCAGTTCGTTTCCCCAACGTTTTACAGCTCCTTCGTAAGTTATTTTTTTTAAGTAATCGGCT
>JALSQC010000279.1 GCA_026985625.1 Bacteroidales bacterium
CTCATCGCAGCAAACTCCGACAGAGACGTTGTAAACCTTTTTTACGGATTCCTTTCAGGCCCCGAAAATCTACAATTAGAATTTAAAGGCGAAGAACTAAAAACAAAATTACAAAAATCAAGACACGCAATACTAGGATTCGAATATGACCTAACATCAAAACTAAACCTTAACGTAGAAGGATACTACAAACAAAACACCCAACTAACAAACATAAACCGAAATAAAATTTACGACGATACTCCCGACAATTATATGATTGCAGACGTACTAAAAAAAGATTTTATTATAGAAACAGGTGACGCATACGGAGTCGATTTTCTTTTAAAATACGACTACCGAAGACTATATTTTTGGTTTGTTTACTCATTAGGATACGTTACCCGCGACGACGGAATATCAAAATATATACCCCATTTCGACAGACGACATAATATTAACCTTGTAGGCTCATACATACTCGGAAAAGACCTTAACTGGGAAATTAGTATGCGTTGGAACTTAGGTTCGGGATTCCCCTTTACACAAACACTAGGATACTACGAAATGCTACAATTTACCAACGGAATATCAACCGATTATACAAAAACAAATGGAGAGCTCGGAATTTATTACGCCGACTTAAACAGCGGACGACTACCATATTACCATAGATTAGATGCCACGGTAAAACGTAAAATTGAATTTGCAAAATCTAACGCAAAAATGGAAATAACATTTGGAGTAACAAATCTATATAACAGAAAAAACATATTTTATGTAGATAGAATTAAAGACAAAAAAGTATATCAATTACCAATAATGCCAAGCTTAGGCTTAAACATTAAATTTTAATAAAAATGACAACAAAATATATTTTTATTACAGGAGGAGTAACATCGTCATTAGGTAAAGGAATAATATCATCGTCGCTTGCAAAATTACTACAATCGCGAGGATACTCGGTTACAATACAAAAACTCGACCCATATTTAAACATAGACCCCGGCACACTAAACCCATACGAACACGGCGAATGCTTTGTTACCGATGACGGTGCCGAAACCGATTTAGATTTGGGACATTACGAACGTTTTTTAAACGTGCCTACATCGCAAGCAAACAACGTTACAACAGGACGAATTTATCAATCGGTTATAGATAAAGAACGAAAAGGCGACTATCTTGGAAAAACAGTTCAAATAATACCACACATAACCGACGAAATAAAACGACGAATTAAAATATTAGGCTCAAAAAACAAATACGATGTTGTTCTTACCGAAATTGGAGGAACCGTTGGCGATATAGAATCGCTACCATACATAGAAACCGTTAGACAAATAAAATGGGAAATGGGTAACAATGCAATTGTTATACATCTTACACTTGTTCCATATCTTGCAGCATCAGGCGAACTAAAAACAAAACCAACACAACACTCGGTTAAAATGCTTCTCGAAAACGGAATACAACCCGATATATTAGTGCTACGAACCGAACACCATCTTAATAAAGAAATACGACAAAAAGTTGCACGCTTTTGTAATGTTGACATTACATCGGTAATAGAATCTATCGATGTATCGACAATTTACGAAGTGCCATTGCTAATGCAAAAAGAAAAATTAGACATTACAGTATTAAACAAACTAAACCTTAATCCCAAAAAAGAACCCGACCTTACAAAATGGAAAGAATTTGTCCATAGATTAAAAAATCCCGAAAAAACAGTAGAAATTGCATTAGTAGGTAAATACGTAGAACTACCCGATGCCTATAAATCAATTACCGAATCATTTATTCACGCAGGAAGCGTTAACAACGTTAAAGTAAAAATTAAATGGATACACTCCGAAAAAATCGAAAAAGAAAAAAACTTAGAAAAATATTTTAAAAACGTAAACGGTATTTTAGTAGCACCCGGATTCGGACATAGGGGTATCGAAGGAAAAATTACGGCAATACAATATGCCCGCGAAAATAATATACCGTTTTTAGGAATATGCCTCGGCATGCAATGTGCAGTTATAGAATTTGCCAGAAATGTTCTTAATTTAAAAGACGCTCACTCTATTGAGATGGACAGAAACACTCCTCATCCGGTAATTAACCTTATGGAAGAACAAAAAAAAATAAGCGAACTCGGAGGCACAATGCGTTTAGGAAAATACTCATGTGAAATTATCAAAAA
>JALSQC010000280.1 GCA_026985625.1 Bacteroidales bacterium
GATGCGTAAGAGACGTTATAGAACAAGTATTACGTGCACAAAACAAATGGTTAAACGAAGACGCTTTTAAATGGTAAAAATATGCTTATAAACTATCTAAAATTAATACGAATACAAAACTTAGCAATTATTGCACTTACAATGTATTTAATGCGCTGGTTAATTATATATCCCGTATTAAAATTTAACGGATTCGACTTTCAGTTCTCAAACATCGATTTCCTTTTATTAACACTGGCAACAATATTTATAACAGCAGGAGGATACGTAATAAACGATTATTTCGATAGAAAAACCGACTTAATAAATTGCCCAAAAAAAGTAATTGTAGGCAACAAAATAAAACGTCGCCACGCAATGATACTACATAACCTGCTAAATATTATAGGAGTAGGACTTGGATTTTATGTTGCATACAAAATAAACCTTATTAATATAGGATTTATATTTCCCATAATATCAGGCATATTATGGTTCTACTCAACAACATACAAAAACCAAATATTTGCAGGTAACATTATCGTAGCCATACTTATAGCAATAATCCCAATTATGCCGGTATTATTCGAAATACCGGTATTAAACACCAAATACAATCAAATACTAATAAATAACAATGCAAATTTTAATGTACTATTTTTCTTTACCTTAGGATTTTCTTTCTTTGCATTCTTAACAAATCTTACCCGCGAAATAATTAAAGATATCGAAGATATAAAAGGCGACAAAGAATACAACCGAAGAACATTACCAATTGTTTACGGAATAAAAAACACAAAAATTATTATTCAAACACTAATATACATAACAATAATAGCAATTGCATTTACAACAATAATTTACCTAAACGACAAATACACAATAATTTACTTTACAGTAGGACTAATAATTCCGCTAATATTTTTATCATACAAAATATTTAAAGCAAAATACCCAAAAGATTTTAACTTTGCATCAACATTTCTAAAAATAATTATGCTTGCAGGACTAGGATACAGCATATTAATTTATACATCTCTACAATAAAAATATGATTCTCGAAAATTTAAAAAAATATAATATACTATTAGCATCAAAATCGCCACGGCGACAAAACCTTTTAAAAGAATTAGGCATTAAATTTAATACAATAACAAACATAAATACCAACGAAACATATCCCGATAATATAGACATTATTAAAGTTCCCGAATACCTTGCAAAGAAAAAAGCACAATCATACACCAAAATAATAATAAACAACAACCTGCTAATTACAGCCGATACAATAGTAATATTAAACAACCAAATTATTAACAAACCACACAATAAACAAAATGCAAAAGAAATATTAAATAAAATATCAGGAAAAGAACACACTGTAATTACAGGAGTTTGTATAACATCAGAAAAAAAACAAATATGTTTCTCCGAAAAAAGCAAAGTATTCTTCGATAATTTAACAAACCAAGAAATAGACTACTATATAAACAAATACAACCCAATAGATAAAGCCGGAGCATACGGCATACAAGAATGGATAGGTTATATAGGAATAAAAAAAATCGAAGGCTCATTTTATAACATAATGGGACTACCAATACAAAAATTATATAAACATTTAAAAAATTATTAATATGGATTTATCAGTAAATTATTTAGGTTTAAAACTAAAAAACCCTATAATAATTGGTAGTAGCGAACTAACAAACACTGTTGATAAAATTACCGATTTAGAACAAAACGGAGCAGCTGCAGTAGTTTTAAAATCCCTTTTCGAAGAACAAATTGCTATAGAAGCCGAAGTCGAAGTCGATAAAATAGAATCAGACTACCCCGAAGCAATAGACTATATAAAAACATACTCAAAAGAACGCAGCTTAGACAAATATATAAACCTAATAAAACAAGCAAAATCAAAAGTAAAAATACCAATAATTGCAAGTATAAACTGTGTAACATCAGGAAAATGGATAGAATTTGCTAAAAAAATCGAAAATGCAGGAGCCGATGCAATAGAAATAAACATATCACTATTACCATCAGATAGCGACAAAACAAGTAACGACAACGAAAAAATATACTTCGAAATAACCAAAAAACTAAAAAAAACAATAAAAATTCCAATAGCACTAAAAATGAGCCACTACTCAGCAGGATTAGCAAACCTTATAAAAACACTAAGTTGGACA
>JALSQC010000281.1 GCA_026985625.1 Bacteroidales bacterium
TAAAAACTCGTTTTTTTACTATTTTGTGGTATTTATAGTTTTCGAATTCAAATTCTAGTTGTGAGGTAAAGGCATCTGTAATATTATGAGTAACAGCCCCATTATAGAACATTTTTATTCTATCTTTATCTACAAATTCTTTATAAAAAATTTCTGCTAATGGCGACTCTATCATAATATTTTACTAAATTAATTAAAAAAAATAAATTTTCAAAAAAAATTAAATTATAATTCTTTAAGTAGGTTTTTAATAATAAATGTCATTTTAGTTTCTTGTTTTGCTGCAACTTTTTGCACGTCTTCGTGTGTAACTTTAACTATTTTACCGGGCACGCCCAAATCTGTTATAATTGATATTGCAAAACACGGTATTTTCATTTGGTTTGCAATAATTACTTCGGGCACTGTTGACATACCTACGGCGTCGCTACCTATTATTCTAAAGTATTTATATTCTGATGGTGTTTCGAGTGTTGGTCCTGTAACTCCGGTATAAACTCCTTGTGATATTTTAATGTTGTTGTTTTCGGCTATTTTAATTGCTTTTTTTATAAGTTTTTTGTCGTATGCTTGGCTCATATCGGGAAAACGTGCTCCAAACTCGTCTATATTTTTTCCTATTAAAGGGTTTGGCATTAGGTTTATATGGTCGTTTATTATCATTATCTCTCCTATTTCGAAGTCGGGATTTACTCCTCCGCTTGCATTTGAAATAAACAGGCTTTTTATTCCTAAATATTTCATTACTCTAACGGGGTATGTAACTTGCCACATTTCGTAACCTTCGTAAAAATGGAAGCGTCCTTGCATTGCTACTACTTTTTTGCCACCGAGTGTTCCGAATATTAATTTCCCGCTATGTCCTTCGACTGTAGATACAGGAAAGTTTGGTATGTCTTTGTAGTTTAATTCGTGTTCTATTTTAATTTCTGATACTAAACCGCCTAATCCTGTTCCTAAGATTATTCCGTATTGGGGTTTAAAATTTGTTTTTTTGTTTATAAAACTAACTGTTTCGTTTATTAAGTTTAACATGGTTATTTATTATTTTTATAAATTCTTTTTCTTTTTCGTCTGCAAATATAACATTTATAGGAATATAAAATATTGGTATGTCTGATAAATTACCTTTTTCGGTATTGTAATTAAATTCCTGTAAACGCATTGCGTCTTTTTCTGTTGTTATAATTAGTTTGTTATTGGTATCTATTTTATTAAATTCGTCTATTATATTTACAATATCTTTATGTTTAAAGTTGTAATGATCGTCATATTTTTTATGTATAATATTTTTTGTTTTTTTTGTTAGATATTCGATTAATGTTTTTGTATTTGCTATGCCTGTAATTAGCATTATTGTTGTTTTGTTAGTTATTTGTATGTTTTTAGGGTATTTAAATACGGGAGTTATTTTTCCGTAGTTTATGCTTGTAAAAAATATTTTTTGGTATGTAAATAGTTGTAGTTCTTTTGTTATTATTCGTTTTTGTATTGGTTTAATGTCTTTAGGACATTTTGTAATAATTACTATGTCGGCTCTGTTTTTATTTGTTTGTTGTTCGCGCAAATCTCCTGCAGGTAATAATCTGTCGTTATATATAGGTTTATTAAAATCTATTAGTAGTATTGATATATCGGGTTTTATTTTTCTGTATTGATATGCATCGTCTAAAATAATTAAATCGTATTTTATTTGTTGTTGTTTTAATGTTTTAATTGCATTAATTCTGTTTTTATCTACGGCTACAATAACTTTATCGTTAAATTTGTATTTTATTTGTTTTGGTTCGTCGCCAATTTCAAATACTGTTGAGTTTTCTTGTGCTATTATAAATCCTGATGTTCGCCGTTTATAGCCTCGGCTTAGAATTACAATTTTATAATTATCTTTTAGCATATTTATCAGATATTCTACATGTGGCGTTTTTCCGGTTCCTCCAACTGTTATGTTTCCTACTGATATAATTGGGGTATTAAATCTGTATGATTTTATTATTTTTTTATCGTAAAAAAAGTTACGAAATGTTATTGCTATTCCATATAAAAATGAAAAAGGTAAAAAAAGAAAATAATATTTTTTTCTAAAACTTGCCAATTTAATTATTAATTATCTGATGCATACCATTCGGCAAACGATGTTGCTGTTTCGTAAAGTCTTAT
>JALSQC010000282.1 GCA_026985625.1 Bacteroidales bacterium
ATACATAAAGAACAACAAGAAAAAGAAAATAAAAATACAGACATTAAAACAAACGATAAAAATAATAAAGATAATAATACAACAAACATAACTTAATGACCAACGCAAGAAAAAACATATTAGATAAACTAAAACAAGCACAAGAAAACAACAACAAAAAAATCACCGATGTTGATTTTACAGAAAATATATATCAAAAAAGCAAATTAAATTTAGCCGAAGAATTTAGCGAAAAACTAAAAAAAGTTAACGGCGAAACATTTATTTGTAAAACATTTAGCGAGTTTAAACTAAATATAAATAAAGCTATTAATAATAAACAAGCCGACAATGTATTTTGTATAGACAATAAAATTAAACAAATATTAGAAAAAGCAAATATCCCTTTTATCGATAACGAAAAACATTTACTCGATTTAAATATAGGAGTTACAGGATGCGAATTTCTATCGGCAAGAACAGGAAGCATAATAGTATCATCAAAATCAGGTTCGGGACGCAGACTTAATATATATCCAAATATACATTTTGTAATAGCATATAAAAACCAATTGGTTGAAGATATAAACCAAGCAATAATAAAAATAAAAGAAAAATATAAAAACAATTTACCATCGTTAATTACAAACATTACAGGACCAAGCAGAACAGCCGATATCGAAAAAACACTTATACTTGGAGCACACGGACCAAAAGAACTAATAGTATTTATTTTAGATTTTTAAACTATGGAAAAAGGATGGATTAACATACGAAATTTTAATAAAACTTACCTTGCCGAAATAGCAAAAGAAGTTTTAACCGATAATAATATAAAAAGCGTAATAATAAATAAAAAAGACAGCTCGTATAACTCATTTGGCGATATAGAACTATACGTTAGAAAAGAAGACAAAGAACAAGCCCTAACGCTTATTAAAGATTTGTAATTTTGAAAGAACTGGCAATACGTACGGCAACAGCAATTTTCTTTGTTCTGATAATTGTATTAGGTATAAGCCTTAGTCCTTGGACATTCTTTATACTATTTATGATAATTATTATCGGAGCATTAAACGAATACTATACAATTATTCGCTTAGCACGTTCAATACCACAAAAAGCATTAGGAATAATTACAGGAATTATACTATTTACAGTTTCTTTTCTCAATGCAATAGGAATATTCGACGGAAACTTTTATGCAATAGTAATCCCATTTATTTTTTTAATATTTATTTTCGAAATATTTGCAAATAACAGATTTCCAATAAATAATATTGCATATACAATTCTAGGAATAATTTATATAGCATTACCATTCTCGTTAGCTAATTATCTGATTTTAAAATCAGGAAGTGTTCACTTAGTTGAAAGCATAGAAACAAAAAATATTATGGACCAATTTGGCGTAATTACAAACTTCTCATACAACAAAATAAATTTTCAACCAAACATTTTATTAGGTATATTTTTTCTTACATGGATAAACGATACAGGAGCATATTTAACAGGAGTTACCATAGGAAAAAATCGTTTATTTCCTAGAGTATCACCTAAAAAATCGTGGGAAGGCAGCATAGGAGGATTAATATTTACAATAATAGGAGCTTATATTATATCAAAATATTTTACCGAGTTATCACTTACAAACTGGATAATTATATCAATAATAACAGTAATATTTGCAACACTTGGCGACTTAACCGAAAGCTGGTTTAAACGTAGCCTTAAAATAAAAGACTCAGGAAGAATACTCCCCGGACACGGAGGATTACTCGACCGTTTCGATGCAATTATTATGGTAATACCTTTTGTTTTTGTATATTTTAAATTATTTTTATAAAAATTTATATAAAATTTTATGAGAATACATAAAGAAGGATATATAGTTATTTTAATTTTCGGACTATTAATAATATTAATAGACACAGCATTTTACCTCACTACCAAAACAATACCGGTATTATATATAACATTTTTTGCCATATCGGCAATATTCTATTTTTTTGTGATACGATTTTTCAGACACCCAATACGAACAATAATAAACAAAGACAACAACAAAATATATTCTCCTGCAGACGGAAAAATAGTTGTAATAGAAAAAATAACCGAACCAGAATATTTTAACGATGAACGCATACAAATATCAGTATTTATGTCGCCGTTAAACGTTCACGTTAATTGGTATCCAATAGGCGGCATAATAAAATACTTTAAATACCATAAAGGATTACACCTTGTAGCATACGACCCAAAATCGTCAACCGATAACGAACACACAACCACTATTATCGAAAATGCCAATAAAAAAGAAATATTAGTAAAACAAATAGCAGGAAAAGTAGCACGCCGAATAATATATTATGCAAAAAAAAATTTAAAAATTAATCAAGGCGACGAACTCGGCTTTATAAAATTCGGATCCAGAGTAGATATAATTTTACCATTAAATGCCAAAATATTGGTAAAACTCGACCAAAAAGTCGAAGGCAATAAAACAATAATTGCCGAAATATAATAAATATTTTACCTTGTTAAAAAATGAGAAAAATAATATTACTTATAAGTATATTTTTAATAAGCAATTTAATTATTGCCCAACAATATAACTTTCGTAGATTCTCGTTAGAACAAGGTTTACCTCAATCTACAATTTATTGTATAGCACAAGACAAAAACAACTTTTTGTGGCTTGGAACCGAAGGCGGAGGACTTGTGCGTTTCGATGGAAAAAAATTTAAAACATTTACAAAAAAAAATGGACTCTCAAGCAACATAATACGTTCGATATTTATTGATAAAGACAATAAAATATGGGTTGGAACCGATAACGGAATAAATATCCTTGATGGTTATAACATAAAAACAATAAATAAAAAAAACAACTTATCGGGCAGCACTATACTTAAAATATACCAAGACAAAAACTCAAATATATGGGCAGCAACTAACGACGGAGGTATAAACAAAATAAAAATTAATAACGATTCAATAACAATAAAATCATACACAATAGACAACGGACTACCAACAAACTTTGTTTTTGATATTTATCAAGACAAAAGCTCAAATATATGGCTTGCTCAATACGGAGGCTTAACAAAACTAACGTTTAATAACGACTCGTTAATTAATGTAACAAACATTACAAGCTTCGAAGGATTACCAAGCGATATTATTTTAAACATTACAAGCGATAACAAAGGAAACCTGTGGTGTGGAACATACGATAACGGAGCATTTAAATATTATACATCAGGAAAAGATTCGGGAAAAATAAAAATATATAATAAATCAAACTATCTAAACTCAAACCGAATATGGGATATTTTAATAGATAAAAATAATATATGGTTTGCCACCGATAATAATGGAGTAGATAAACTAAACATAAATAAAAAAACAGTAAAATATTTTACAACCGATAAATCGTTTCCAAACAAACAAGTTTTAGCAATTTTTAAAGACAACGATAATAATATTTGGTTTGGAACCATGGGTAGCGGCTTATGTATGTCGTTAGGCGAAGAATTTATACACTATTCAAACCACGAGGGAATATCATCACAAGTATTTGCAGTAAAGCAAGATAAAAAAAACAACCTGTGGATTGGAACAAACGGACAAGGACTTTTAAAAGCAAAATTAATAAAAGACAGCCTTGATATAAAATATTACACAAAAAACAACGGTTTACCCGATAACTCTATAAGAACAATTGCAATTGCTCCCGATAACAGCATCTGGATAGGAACATCAGAAAACGGAATAAGCCATTATATAAACGGTAAATTTATAAACTACAAAAAAACAGAAAAAAATAACTCGTTAATTAATAATCATATAAATACAATTTATGTAGACAAAGCCAATCTTGTTTGGGTAGGAACACAAGGAGGAATATCACTTTTCGATGGAGATAAATTTATTAGTATAGACGAAAATGCAGGACTAATAAATAACGAGGTGCAAACAATTATCGAAGACAACAAAAAAAATATATGGGTAGGAACATGGAACGGACTTGCCAAGATTACAGGCAATAAAATGACCGATTACGACGAAAAAGAAGGACTGTTAGACAAAAAAGTATATGCACTAACCCAAGATATAAAAGGCAATATTTGGATAGGAACATTTGGTGGAGGATTATACAAATTTAATACAAATACAAACGACTCCGTTCCAATAAAAATATTTGCAAACGATAGCATATTATCGTCAAATAATATTTATTCGCTTAAATTCTATAACAATTACACCCTTATTATAGGAACCGATAAAGGAATAGATAAGCTTACATTTACAAACGATTTTAAAATAAAAAACATAAAAAGATACGGAAAAATAGAAGGACTAAAATATATAGAAAACAGTCTTAATGCATTAGAAAAAGATAACAAAAATAATTTTTGGTTTGGTATAACAATAGGACTTACAAAATTTAATATAAAACTTCAGAAAAAATCTAAACACAAACCCAAATTATTACTAACAGATTTACGATTATTTTTTGAAAAAGTAAATTGGAAAAAATATTCAAAAAACTTAAGCCCTTGGTTTAATTTACCTAACAATTTAATATTAGATTACAAAAAAAATCACTTACAATTTATTTTTAACGGAATAGATTATAACAATCCTAAAAAACTACAATACTCATACTATCTCGAAGGATTAGATAATAAATACTCACCATACACAAGCAGAAACGATGTTGTATTCTCTAGTATTCCGCCGGGAGATTATATTTTTTACGTAAAAGCAAAAAATAATTACGGAATAGAAAGCCTGCCCGTAAGTTTTAAATTTACAATAACACCACCTTGGTATAAAACGCTATGGGCCGAAATATCAGGAGTATTAATAATTATATTATTAATATTCTTTTTTATTAAATTTCGCGAACGCAAATTAAAACACGATAAACAAATACTGGAAAAAACAGTAGAAGAACGAACACAAGAAATAAAAAAACAAAAAGAACATATAGAAGAAATACACCACGAAATAACCGATAGCATACACTATGCACAAAAAATACAACACTCGGTATTACCAAGCTACAAATACTTAAATAAAATTATTCCCGATAGCTTTATACTATTTAAGCCAAAAGATATTGTAAGTGGCGATTTTTATTGGGCGGCACAAATAAAAAACAACTCAAAAACAAAAACATTAATATGTGCTGCAGATTGCACGGGACACGGAGTCCCGGGAGGTTTT
Organism: Bacteroidales bacterium; assembly: GCA_026985625.1. Classification (GTDB taxonomy): domain Bacteria; phylum Bacteroidota; class Bacteroidia; order Bacteroidales; family JAFGXI01; genus JALSQC01. The sequence goes on from JALSQC010000282.1 coordinate 5,215, forward strand.
ATGAGTATGCTTGGTATAAGTTTCTTAAACGATATTATAAAAGAAAATAAATTTAAAACATCGGGCGATATTTTAAATATTTTACGACAAAACATTATAGAGGCTCTACAACAAAAAGGCGAAACAGGAGAACAAAAAGACGGTATGGACTTATCACTTTGTATCATCGAAGAAAATAATAACAAAATTAATTTCGAGTTTTCAGGAGCAAACAACCCCGTTTATTTAGTTGTAAACGATAACTTTTTTAAAAATAACAATATCAATGAAAATACAAGAATAAAAACCGATAAAATAAATAACGTTAACTTTATAGAAATTAAAGCAGACAAAATGCCTATAGCAATATACGATAAAATGGATAATTTTAAAACAACAAAATTAATATTAGAAAAAAACGATTCGTTTTATCTATTTTCCGACGGTTATGCCGACCAATTTGGAGGACCAAAAGGCAAAAAATTAAAATATAAAACATTTAAAAAAATAATATGCTCAATACAAAATAAAACTATTAGCGAACAAAAACAAATACTCGATAATACTATCGAAGAATGGAAAAATTATATCGACCCATATACAAATGATAATTACCTACAAGTTGATGATATAATTGTTATAGGTATAAAATTATAATTAAATAATTACTTTTGTAGATTAATATATTTATTTAAATCATCAATAGAAGAATCAAACTCAAAAGCATCGTTTATCTTATAATAATTAGAAATATCATAAGTGTGATTATAAGCATATTTTGCAAACTCTAACCTTGAATCTTCAAAATCAAAAAGTTTAATAATTTGTTTAACTTGCGAACTTAACAAACAATTTGAGTTAGCAATTTGTTTGGCAACCGAGAGTTTACTACTTTCAAAATCCTTACTTTGTATAGTATTTTTTGCATCACTAAAATCAACATCAGACATTGGAATAGGACAACCTATTACACCGGTATAACCCGGTAAATACTCATTATACGATTCTTGTGCAGTATTATTTTCGGTAGTTGTTGTAGTCGTTGTTGTCTCGGTATAAGTAGTTGTAGTATTAACATTAGCCGATGTTCCCGTATTAATATTTAAACTAATATTAGTTTGTCCGTCGCCTATATTTACCGATGCCGAATTTGGATTATTATTTAAATTGCTTGTTGTAGTTGTTGATGTTGTTGATGTTGTAACACTTGTAATCCTTGGACTTGTCGAAAATACATACACAACCTGATTAGGTTGTGTAGGCGTTGCTTGATACAAGGGAACCGAAGATTGAAATCTAACTACATATTTACCCTTTCTATTTTGTTTTATTACATAAGTTTCTTCGTTTCCTTGATTCTGAAAATATATATTTTTATCAATAAATCCCAAATCTTTATTCTCAAACAAAATACGTATTTTATAATTCGGAGCATTTAAATCAGTTATCTTAACATTGGTTTGAGGATTAAAATTTTGTTGAATACCGTTTATTATTAATTTAAAACGTTCTCCGTTTTGCGAAAATATTATTAAATTTGATTTTTGCGAAAAACCTAAAACAGATATAAATATAAATGTTAAAAAAGTAATATATTTCATTTAATTATTATTTAATTGTTATTTTATTGCACAAAATTAATTTTTTTTATATATATTTGGTATATATTTTGATACAAAAAAAATTATAAATTTAAAAAACTAAAAAATTATGAAAACTTTAAAAGTTCTAACACTAATTGTTGCATTTATGTTTATTGGTTCTGTAGCTACAATGGCACAATCTGCAAAGAAAAAAATTACAAAAAAAACAGCTACTATCAAAACAAAGACCAATAATAACATTAAATCTGCAGGGGCTCCTGTTCCCGAACAAGAAATTACTACCGAACAAGAGATTCAAAAAGCCAAAGGAAAAGGTAAAGAAGTTAAAAAACAAGTAAAAAATAACAAAAAAGCTATAAAAAACGATTAATAAGAAAATTTAAAATCCCGCAGATGCGGGATTTTTTTTTGATACAATTACGAACTCAAACTAAAAATTATTGTTGATTAACGTAAATTACTAATTTTTGATTAGAATAAATTTTATTAGAATTTAAATTATTCCAATCTTTTATATTTTTAATAGTGCAATTGTATTTTAAAGCTAATTGATGAAAATATTCGCCGTGTTTTACGGTATGTATTATTTTTTTTCTACCACGTTTTATATCCTCCGAATTCGGTAAATCATTATAAACAGTTTGTTTATATTCTTGAGGCTTGTAAAAAGTATTAACAAATATTTTTTTCTTATTTTTTGGCAAAACAAGAATATTTTGTTCATTATTCTTAGGTATATACATCTTTTTATATTCGGGGTTTAAAAGCTTTAAAATTTTAACGGGAACATTAATTTGTTGCGATATCTTAGAGAAATATAATCCCGAAACATTTTTAACCGTATCAACCTGAAAATAATTAAAATTAAAACTTTTTTCGGTTATATTATGTTCGTCTATATAATTAAAAATATAATTTGTGGCAATAAAAGCAGGAACATACGACTGTGTTTGCTTTGGTAAATATTTTTGTAATTTCCAAAAATTAGATTCCCCCGATTCCTTAATAGCATCTCTAATAAGCCCGGGACCTCCGTTATATGCAGCAATTGCTAATTGCCAATCGTTAAAAGTTCTATAAAGATAAAGCAAATATCTGCATGCGGCATCGGTCGATTTATACGGGTCGCGACGTTCATCAACAAACGAATTTATTTTTAAACCTAAAACCTTTCCTGTATTATACATAAACTGCCATAAACCAACAGCTCCCGACGGCGAACGTGCCTCGGGATTTAAAGCCGATTCTATTACAACTAAATATTTTAACTCCAACGGAATATTATACTTGTCGAGTTCTGCCTCTATCAAAGGAAAATAATATTTTGAACGTCCAATTATTTTAGATAATAATTTTCGTTGACGAACGGTGTATAAATCAATATAATGTTGTACCTGCTCGTTATAATCGAGTTGTATGGGAGTTTGCTCGTTTATTTTTTCTAATCGGTATTCGTATGTTAACAATGGGTATGAGGGTATAGAATCCTCGCTAAAATTATAGTTATTTTCTTTGTCTTTTATTATTTGAAACTCTTTTAATTGAAAAAAATTAAGCATACTGTCTATATGCATCAAAAAATCTTGATTAAAATAATTGTAGTTAGAATAAGCCAAACTATCTTTGCCTCCATTGTTGTTACCGGCAAATATAATTTGCGAAAAAATTAATATTGATACAATTATAAGTAATAATTTATTCATAGACTTTAAAAATAATATATTAAAATCTACAAATTAAAAATGCTATAATTAGTTTTTAACTTTTTATTGTTGATTTCGAGTTTTTAAAATTTCTGCTTGAATTTCAATAGACTCTTTATGCACAATTTGCAATATTTTTTTTATAAATTTATCATCTAAACCAAGCTGTTTACCTATTAAATTTCTTGTCTTTAGTATTTCCTCCCATCTACGTAGTTGAAAAATAGATATATTATTATTTTTTTTATATTCGCCTATTAACTTAACAATATCCATGCGTTGCGATAATAATTCCATTAATTGACTGTCTATACTATCAATTTTATAGCGATATTGTTCTAAATCCCTATCGGAATCTGTATTTACCGGAATTATAAGTTGCTTATAAATGTCTAACAATTTTTTTGGAGAAATTTGTTGTTTCGAATCGCTTAAAGCTACATCTGGATTTATATGTGTTTCTATCATTAAACCGTCAAAATTTAAGTCTAATGCTTTTTGCGATATATCTTTTATATAACGTCTATCGCCGGATATATGACTAGGGTCTGTTAAAATAGGTAAATTATGATATCTGCTTTTTAGTTCTATTGCTATTTCCCATTTTGGTATATTTCGCAGATATGTGTTCTCAAAAGGATAAAAACCTCGG
>JALSQC010000283.1 GCA_026985625.1 Bacteroidales bacterium
AATATTATAATTTGTCTTTTGTTCATTTATACAAATTTATTTAATATTTGAGAATCAAGTATATAACTTAACTTTAATTAACAGTATTTTTGTTTGATTAACATTAATATGATGTATATTTGTGATATGAAATTGTTTTTCATATTTAAGTTTTTAGTTAATAAAAAAGGTTACTTCGGTAGCCTTTTTTTAAATAAAAAAAACATCGAATTTTCGATGTTTTTTTATAAATGTTTATATTATTAAATATCTATTTTTGCATACGTGGCGTTATCTTCTATAAATTTACGTCGCGGTGGCACTTCGTCTCCCATCAGCATAGAGAATGTTCTATCGGCTTCGGTTGCATTTTCAATAGTAACTTGCCGTAGTGTTCTGCTCTCGGGATTCATTGTTGTTTGCCATAGTTGTTCGGCGTTCATTTCGCCAAGACCTTTGTATCTTTGTATATGCAATCCCGATTCGTTTCCTCCTCCTATTTCTTGAATTGCTTGCAAGCGTTGTTGTTCTGTCCAAGCGTATGTTTGTTTTTTTCCTTTTTTTATAAGATATAATGGTGGGGTTGCTATATATAGGTATCCATTTTCTATTAATGGTCGCAAGTATCTAAAGAATAATGTCATTATTAATGTTGATATATGGCTTCCGTCAACATCGGCATCGGTCATTATTATTATTTTATGGTATCTTAGTTTTTCGATATTTAATGCTTTAGAGTCTTCGTCGGTTCCAAATGTAACGCCCAGTGCTGTAAATATGTTTCGTATTTCTTCGCTTTCGAATACTTTATGATACATTGCTTTTTCTACATTAAGAATTTTTCCGCGTAAAGGTAGTATTGCTTGAAACATTCTGTCTCGACCTTGTTTTGCTGTTCCTCCTGCCGAGTCTCCTTCGACAAGAAAAACCTCGCTTAATGCAGGGTCTTTGCTTGTGCAATCTGATAATTTCCCGGGTAATCCGCTACCTGATAATACTGTTTTTCGTTGCACTAATTCGCGAGCTTTACGTGCTGCGTGACGGGCTGTTGCCGCTAAAACAACTTTTTGTACTATTTGTTTTGCGTCTTTTGGATTTTCTTCGAGATAGTGTGTTAGCATTGTGCTAACTGCTTGATCTACAAATATGCTTACCTCTGAGTTTCCAAGTTTTGTTTTTGTTTGTCCCTCGAACTGTGGCTCGGCTACTTTAACTGATAGTACTCCTGTTAATCCTTCGCGAAAATCGTCTCCGCTAATATCAAATTTTAATTTTGAAAGCATACCGCTTTCTTCGGCATATTTTTTTAGTGTTCGTGTTAGTCCTCTTCGGAATCCCGTAAGGTGTGTTCCTCCCTCTATTGTATGTATGTTGTTTACATACGAAAATATATTTTCGGTAAACGATGTGTTGTATTGTAATGCTATCTCTACAGGCACCTCGCTATCGGTATTTTCTATGTATATAACATTTTCGATAAGTTTTTCGCGTGTGCTGTCTATAAATTCAACAAATTCTTTTAATCCTTCTTTTGAGTAAAATGTATCTGATTTGTAGTTTCCTTCTTCGTCTTTTGTTCTTTTGTCGATTAGGGTTAGTTTTATTCCTTTATTTAAAAACGCTAACTCTCGTAAACGCGATGCTAAAATATCGTATCTATATTCGGTTGTATTAAATATTGATGCATCAGGCCAAAAGATTATTTCGGTTCCTGTTTTATCGGTTTCGCCTACAACTTTTATATCGGTAACGGGTTTTCCTATTGAGTATTCTTGCCTGTATATTTTATTGTTTCGGTAAACTTGGGCTATTAATTTTGTCGATAGTGCATTAACGCAGGATACTCCTACTCCGTGTAATCCTCCTGATACCTTATATGAGCCTTTATCGAATTTTCCTCCTGCGTGTAATACTGTCATTACAACCTCGAGTGCCGATTTTTTTTCTTTTTCGTGATAATCTACGGGGATTCCTCTTCCGTCGTCAACTACCGAGATGGAATTGTCTTCGTTTATAATAACATCTATATTACTACAATGGCCGGCAAGTGCTTCGTCAATTGAGTTATCGACAACCTCGTAAACTAAGTGGTGTAATCCTTTTACTCCTACATCGCCTATATACATTGCAGGGCGTTTTCTTACGGCTTCTAAGCCTTCTAATACTTGT
>JALSQC010000284.1 GCA_026985625.1 Bacteroidales bacterium
AAATATAAAATACGAGATTATTCCTACAACAAAAAAAATTATAAAAATTATACCTTTCGATAAATTTAAAAAAATACATTATTCGCTTTATGCAAATATATTTTTCGACTCGGGATACGTAAACAAAAATAACACAAACAATAATAATTATATGCAAAACACATATCTCTACAGCTATGGCTTAGGAATCGACTTTGTTACATACTACGATAAAGTTTTTAGAATAGAATATTCAATAACAAAATTTGGCACAAGCGGTATATTTTTACATTTAAGCTCATCAATATAAAAAAATAATTTATATTTGAACAAGATTTTAAACCAATGAAAATAGCAATATTCGGAAAAAAAATAAAACGAGACTCATTTTCTCATATACAAAAATTATTTGATATTTTAAACACACAAAATATCGACACATACTTTTACGAACCATTTTACAAATGCCTAAATAAAAAAGCATCAATAAAACTTTACAGCAAAAAAACATTTAAATATCATTACGATATAAATAAATCATTTAACTTTTTAATAAGCATAGGAGGCGACGGAACAATACTCGATGCAGTAACCCTTATACGCAATAAAAACATTCCGATAATAGGAATAAATACAGGCAGACTTGGCTTTTTATCAAACATATCAAAAACAGAAATCGAAGACTCAATAACAAAAATATTAAATAACAATTATAAAATAGAAGAAAGAACACTATTAAAAATAACATCAAAAAGCAAAATAACAAACGATTTTAATTTTGCACTTAACGAAATATCATTCATAAAAAAAGATTCAGGCTCAATGATATCCATTGACGTATATATCGACGATATTTTTGCAAACACATACTGGGCAGACGGACTTATAATATCAACACCAACAGGCTCAACAGCATACTCGCTAAGCGTTGGAGGACCAATAGTTATACCAAACAGCAAAAATATAATAATATCACCAATAGCACCACATACATTAACAGTACGACCAATAGTTATACAAGACTCGGCAAAATTAAAAATAAAAATATCCGGACGCAATAAAAATTATTTGCTAACATTAGACTCTCGCAGTATAAAAATAACATCATCTAACGAATTTTACATTACAAAAGCAAATTTTACAATAAAAATAGTAAACATTAGTTCCGATTTATATTTTAGTATGTTAAGAAATAAACTAATGTGGGGCGTTGATAAAAGAAATTAATACGTTTATGGAAAAAAATTAAAAAAATTTTTTTTCTTTGCCCAAATGTTATATTTTTACATAATTAAAATGAAAAAAATATTTTTAACAATATTATCATTAATAATAGTCATTTCCGCATTTTCGCAACGTTCAGCAAGATGGAAACGAATGCGTTACGAAGTTATTTACGGAGTAGGAGCAACTAATTTTCTTGGAGAATTAGGAGGAGCCGACCGTACAGGAACAAATTTTGTTCGAGATTTCGAATACACAATGACACGCCCAATGGCACAAATAGGTTTTAGATACAAAATACAAGAAAAAATAGCAACAAAATTTGCACTATCATACGGAATTTTACGCGGAGACGATGCCACTACAAGCGAAATATATAGAAACAATAGAAACATAAGTTTTAAGTCCCCTATTGTAGAATTTGGAGGACAATTAGAATATTCAGTAATTAAAGAACGTATAGGGCACCGTTATAATTTACGACGAGTGCGAGGAGTAAAAGGTTTTAAAATAAACACATATTTTTTTGTAGGACTTGCAGGATTCTGGTTTAATCCAAAAGGTAGATATATCGACGGAAACTGGTATGCTTTACAACCATTAGGAACCGAAGGTCAAGGACTTATCCCATCAAGAAAAAAATACTCAAGAGTATCATTATCAATACCATACGGAGTAGGATTTAAATACGGCTTAAACAGAAAATGGAGTATAGGATTAGAATTTGGAGCACGCAAAACTTTTACCGATTACATCGACGATGTAAGCACAACGTATTATATAAATTCACGTATTAAAGATGAACGAGGCGAAGTTGCAGCATATTTTGCAGACCCATCAGGTCCCGAAAATAAAAATTGGACAACATCTAACCAACAAAGAGGAGACCCAAAAGACAAAGACTCATATATGTTTATGGTTTTAAACCTTACATATAAACTTAGAACAACACGCCGAGGATTACCAAAATTTTAACAAATTGTTAATAACAATTTATATGTAAATTTTGATAACTAAAAAAAATTTTTTACTTTTGTCTTTTAAAGTATTTTTTAAATGAAAAAAATAAGCATATTATTATTTATTATTGCAGTTCTTATATCTACAACATCTAACGCACAACGCTGGAAACGTAGCAGATACGAGGTAATTTACGGTTTAGGAGCAACAAATACATTTACCGATTTAGGAGGTGCAAACAAAACAGCTTCTCATTTTATTAGAGATTTAGAAATGAGAGCAACAAGACCATCGGTTTTTGTTGGAGCAAGATATAAAATTAAAGAACTTATAGCAATAAAATTAAATATTATTAACGGCTGGGTTAAAGGTTCCGACTTATGGACAACAGAACCGGGGCGAGCAAATAGAGGCATTACATTTTACTCACCAATTATAGAAATGTCAACACAAATAGAGTACTCAATAGCAAAAGAACATTTCGGAACAAGATACACATTCTCAAATATGCGAAGATTCCATTTTCAAAACGTAAACACATATGTTTTTACAGGAGTAGGAGGAATGTTTTTTAGCCCAAAAGTAAAATACAACGGCGTAGGATCATATCAAAAACCAACAAGCCAATATAGAACATCAAAACAAAAAAAATACTCAAAAGTTGCAGCAGTTATACCTGTAGGTATAGGCTTTAAATACGGTATAAACCGCAGACTATCATTAGGTGTTGAATTCTCGGAACGATGGACATCAACCGATTATTTAGACAACCATTCTGATATATACTCCGAAGGAAACGATACATACTTGTTTATGCATGTTTATTTATCATATAAATTAAGAACAGCACGTAGTGGATTACCAAGATTTTAATATTAGTTATAATATGTTAAAAAAAGTTGCGTTTACATTTTAACGCAACTTTTTTTTTAGTCAAATTAAAAAAAATATTATTTTCGCTAATTAATGGAAAAAACATTTTTAAAAATATCATTATTAATATTAATTACATTAAATATTAATCTTGCAAAAAGTCAAAATAATTCAGACATAGGACTATTTGCCGGAACAAGCTATTATTTAGGAGATATTAACACAAGTAAACAATTTAACTCCCCAAATTATGACATTGGAATTTTTTATAAAAAAAACTACAACGCCAGATACTCTGCAAAAATAATATTTAATTATACACCAATATCAGCATCAGACAATACATCAAAATACATATATCAAAATATTCGTTCACATAACTTCTCAATTACAATATACGAACTCAATCTAAACGGAGAATTTAACTTTTTACCATACAGTTTAGGCGACGACAAACACCCTTTTGCTCCATACGTAGCAGCAGGCATTGGAGGGATATATGCACAAAACTCATCAAAACCTATACAAATTATTTTACCAATGGGTGTAGGATTAAAATTTAATATAGGCAAAAAAACAGGAGTAGGATTCGAATGGGGATTTAGAAAAACATTTACCGATTATCTCGATAATCTATCAGGAGTAGACGACCAAACAATATCAACAGGAGTTAAACAATACAGCTATTATCACGATAACGATTGGTACTCTATTTTAGGAGCTTTTATAACTTATAAAATTTATGGCAGTGGTGGAGAATGCCATGCATACGATTATTAAATATGTCATTAAAAAAAAATATAAATACCGAAAAATTACCCCGTCATATTGCAATAATTATGGACGGTAACGGACGATGGGCAAAAAAACAAGGTAAATTTCGTGTCTTTGGACATAGAAATGGAGTTAAAACAGTAAAAAAAATAGTAGAAGCTGCAGGCGAAATAGGTTTAGAATTTATAACCCTTTATGCTTTCTCAAAAGAAAACTGGAACCGCCCATATTCCGAAATAGACGCACTAATGCAATTATTAGTAAATGCCGTAAATAACGAGCTAACAAAACTTAACGAACAAAACGTTAAACTATTAACTATAGGCGACATATCAAAATTACCCGTTCCTGTAGAAGAAAAACTTAATTACGCAAAAAAATTAACCGAAAATAACACAGGACTTAAACTTATTCTAGCCTTAAATTACGGAGGTCGAAGCGAAATTATTAAAGCAACAAAAAAAATAAGCGAACAAATAAAAAACAATAAAATAAATATCGATGATATAAATAACGATTTATTTAATAAGTATTTATATACAGCCGAAATACCCGATCCCGACCTTTTAATAAGAACAAGCGGCGAATACCGAATTAGCAACTTTTTACTATGGCAAATAGCATACTCGGAACTTTATTTTACTAACAAATTCTGGCCTGATTTTGATAAAGAAGATTTTTACAAAGCAATTATAGATTATCAAAACAGAGAAAGACGTTTTGGAAAAACAAGCGAACAAATAAAAAAATAAAATGATAAAAAAAATACTCATAATAACCATTACTATACTAATATCAGTATCAAACTACGCCCAAAATTTTATAGGATACTCATCAGATATAGACTACTCAAACCCAAAAGAATACGAAATAGGAGGAATTACAATATCAGGAGTAAAATTTCTTGACGAAAACGTTTTAATAGAACTATCAGGACTACAAATTGGACAAAAAATTATGATTCCAGGAGACAAAATATCCGATGCAATAAAAAAACTTTGGAAACAAAAACTATTCTCCGACGTTAAAATAACACTTGTTAAAACCATAAACGACAAAGCTTTTTTAGATATATACCTGCAAGAAAGACCACGTTTATCAAAATTTACATTTACAGGAGTAAAAAAATCAAATATCGACGACCTTCGCGAAAAACTTAAACTTGTAAAAGGAAATCAAGTAACACAAAACACAATAAATAATGCAATAATTACAATAAAAAATTTCTATAAAGAAAAAGGATTTTACTACACCGATGTAAACATAACTCAACAAAACGACACACTATTAACAAACAGTGTTATACTAAATATACACGTAAACAAACACAACAAAATAAAAATACACGACATAATTTTTATAGGAAATAAAGAAATACCACGAAAAAAACTACTACGTGCAATGAAAGACACAAAACGCAAACGTTGGTACGGATTTTTTAAAGCTTCAAAATTTCTCGAAAATAATTACGATAAAGACAAACGAAACATAATAGACAAATACAACGAATTAGGTTTTAGAGATGCACGTATAGTTAAAGACTCTGTCTTTAAATTCGACGACAAAACAATGGAAATAATTATTAAAATAGCCGAAGGTAAAAAATATTATTTCAGAAATATTACTTGGGTAGGTAACACAAAATACTCGTCAAAAATACTAAACGATGTTCTTGGAATCCAAAAAGGAGACGTTTTTAATCAAAAAGTTTTAGATAATAAATTAAATATAGACCCACAAAGCGTTAGCTCGTTATATTTAGACCACGGATATTTATTTTTTAGCGTTCAACCCGTAGAAATTAATGTCGAAAACGATTCCATAGATTTAGAAATGCGAATATACGAAGGTAAACAAGCACGAATAAAAAACGTAACAATTGTTGGAAACACAAAAACAAACGAACACGTTATACGTCGCGAAATAAGAACAAAACCCGGCGAACTATTTAACCGCTCCGATATTATTAGAACACAACGCGAACTTGCACAATTAGGATACTTTAATGCCGAAAAATTAAATGTAAACCCAAAACCAAATCCCGTTGACGGAACCGTAGATTTAGAGTATATAGTCGAAGAACAACCATCAGACCAAGTCGAAGTATCTGGAGGATGGGGAGCACAAATGATTGTTGGAACACTTGGCATATCATTTAATAACTTCTCTACACACAATTTCTTTAAAAAAGACGCTTGGCGACCATTGCCATCAGGCGACGGACAACGCTTAAGTGTGCGAGCCCAATCAAACGGAACATACTATCAAGCATACAATATGTCATTTGTAGAACCTTGGTTAGGAGGAAAAAAACCAAACTCATTATCCATATCTCTTTATCATACAATTTTATCAAACGGAATAAAAAAAGGAGACGACGGTCGCCAGTCAATGAAAATATCAGGCGTTTCGTTAGGATTAGGTCGCCGATTACATTGGCCCGACGATTATTTTCAACTATTTAATTCACTATCATATAATTATTACGACTTAAACAACTACCAATACTACTCACTATTCTCGTTTAACGACGGAGTATCAAACGATATAAGTTTCTTAACAAGCCTGTCGAGAAACTCCGTTGATGCACCAATATATCCACGAAAAGGCTCACAATTTACCCTATCGTTACAACTAACACCACCATATTCGTTATTAAACGGAAAAGATTATACCACAATGACAGATAAAGAAAAATATAAATTTATCGAATATCATAAATGGAAATTCAACGCATCATGGTTTACAAAATTAGTGGGAAATCTTGTTTTAAATACACGTGTAGAATACGGAATATTAGGAATGTATAATAAAACAGTAGGACCATCACCTTTTGGAGGATTTAATGTTGGAGGCGACGGATTAATGAGCTACAATATAGGAGGAACCGAAACAATTGCCCTAAGAGGATACGAAAACAACTCGTTAACACCGGCAAAAGGAGGTAACCTATACAATAAATACACATTAGAACTAAGATATCCCGTATCGTTAAATCCACAAGCTACATTATATGGCCTGACTTTTGTAGAAGGCGGTAACGCTTGGTATCAGGTTAAAGATTTTAATCCATTCTCGATACATCGTTCGGCAGGTGTTGGAATAAGAATATTTTTACCAATGTTTGGCAAATTAGGTGTTGACTGGGGATATGGATTTGACGAAATTCCCGGAAGACCAAACGCAAGTGGAAGTCAATTCCATTTTATTATAGGACAAAATTTTTAATAACTTTAAAACCAAAAATTATGAAAAAACTAACAATTATCTTATTAACCTTAATTTCCTTTACAGGAATAGCACAACAAAAATACGCTTACGTAGATTCCGAATATATATTAAAAAAAATACCATCTTACGAAGCAGCACAACAAAAACTTGACGAATTATCAGTTCAATGGCAAAAAGAAATCGAAGGATACTATAAAGAAATAGATAAAATGTATAAAGACTATCAAAACGATAAAGTTCTTTTAACCGAAGAAATGAAAAAAAAACGTCAAGATGATATAATAAAAAAAGAAAAAGAAGTTAAAGATGTTCAAAAAAAATATTTTGGCAAAGACGGTATGCTTTATAAAAAACGTCAAGAACTTATAAAACCTATACAAGACGAAATATACAACGCAATAAAAGAAATTGCAACAAATGGAAACTATGGAATTGTATTTGATATTTCGGCAGGAGCATCTGTTTTATACACAAACCCAAAATTTGATATTAGTGAAGAAGTGTTAAAAAAATTGGGATACAAAAATTAGTTGTTATATTTGCATATTATTTAATAACAAAAAATTAATAAAAACTAAAAAAAATGAAAAAATTATCACTTATTTTATTAATGATTGCATTTGTTCTTTTTGCAAATCAAAGTTTTTCACAAGGGAAAGCAAAATTCGGACACATCGATTCTCAAAAATTATTATCAGAAATGCCCGAAACAGCAACAGCACGTAAAGCAGTTGACGATTACACAAAACAATTAGAAGACCAGCTTAAGACAATGCAAACCGAGTTACAAAAAAAATACGACGATTATGTTGCAAAACAAGCAACATATAGCGATTTAATAAAAAAAACAAAAGAAGACGAATTAAACAGTTTACAACAACGAATACAATCGTTTCAACAAACAGCACAACAAGACATACAAAAAAAACAAGAAGAATTACTACAACCTGTAATCGACAAAGCCAAAGCAGCAATTAAAGAAGTTGCCAAAGCAAAAGGTTATACATATATTTTTGACACAAGTACAGGAGGACTAGCATATTGGCCTGAAAATTCAGATGATATTCTTCCTCTTGTAAAAGCAAAATTAGAAGCTAAAAAAAATAAAAAATAATTTATTAGCCATCTTTTTTAAAGGTGGCTTTTTTTATGGACACAAAACCTATAGGAATTTTCGACTCAGGTGTTGGAGGGCTTTCGGTATTTAAAGAAATTATTAAAATTCTTCCAAACGAAGATATAATTTATTTTGCAGACTCAAAAAACAACCCTTACGGTAATAAATCAACTAACGAAATTATAAAATTATCAAAAAAAATTACCGAGTTCTTATTATCAGAAAACTGCAAAATAATAGTTATTGCCTGTAATACAGCTACTTCAAAAGCCATAAATATATTACGCCAAAATTACAATATTAATTTTATAGGTATGGAACCTGCAACAAAACCGGCAGCACTAAATACAAAAACCGGAAATATTGCAGTATTAGCAACAAAAGGAACTCTTGAAAGTAAAAAATTTAAAAAAACAAAATCAGAATACGCTTCAAACGTTAATGTATATACCACAATAGGAAAAGGATTAGTTAAAATTGTCGAAAATAACGAAATAAATACTAAAAAATCTAAAAATTTATTACAACAATATATAGAGCCAATGATTAAAAACAAAGTCGATCAAATTGTTCTTGGCTGCACTCATTATCCATTTTTATGCAACGACATAAAAAAAATTATTGGCAAAAACGATATAACAATTATTAATCCTGCAACTCCGGTAGCAATACATACAAAAAATATTTTAAACGAAAATAATCTTTTAAATAAATCAAATAAAAATAGAAAATTTACATTCTACTCATCATCTAAAAACACAATAAATTTTAAAAACATTCTACAAAATTATCTTAATATAAATACTGATATTATAACCTTAGAAATATAGATACTAAAAAATAAAATTAAAATGGATTCTTAAAAATAGCATAATAATCGCCCGAGAAATAAATTAAAGAATCTCCACTAGCATTGCGTAATCTTAAACTAAAATTACCTTTTACTTTTTGACAGGTATTATAATATATATCCCT
>JALSQC010000285.1 GCA_026985625.1 Bacteroidales bacterium
GCATTTATGCCTTGGAAAGGTTATAATTTTGAAGATGCTATTGTAATATCAGAAAAAGTTGTTCGCGAAGATACATTTACATCAATACATATCGAAGAACACCAATTAGAAGTTCGTGATACAAAATTAGGAGTCGAAGAACTAACATCGGATATACCTAATGTTAGCGAAGAAGCAACAAAAGATTTAGATGAGAACGGTATAATAAGAATAGGAGCAACCGTTAAACCAATGGATATACTTATTGGTAAAATTACTCCTAAAGGCGAAACCGACCCGTCACCCGAAGAAAAATTATTACGAGCTATATTCGGAGATAAAGCCGGAGACGTAAAAGACGCATCGTTAAAAGCATCTCCATCATTACATGGAGTTGTAATAGACAAAAAACTATTTGCAAAAACAATTAAAGATAGAAAATTAAAAGCAGCAGAAAAACCATTATTAGAAAAAATCGAAGAAGAAACAAATAAAAAAATAGCTAAACTTACAGAGATATTAATAGAAAAATTATATTCGGTAGTTAACGGGAAAACATCACAAGGAGTAAAAGACTTTTTAAATAAAGATATAATACCTAAAGGAACTAAATTTACTCTTAAAATCTTACAAGACTTAGATTATACCACAATTAACTCGTTAAAATGGACAACAGATAAACATAAAAACGAATTAATAAATAAAATAATCAACAATTACCAATTAAAAGTAAAAGAATACAAAGGAATAGAAAAACGCAAAAAATTTAATATCTCTATAGGAGACGAACTTCCAAACGGAATAATTAAACTTGCAAAAGTTTATATAGCAAAAAAAAGACCTATTAAAGTAGGAGATAAAATGGCAGGCCGTCACGGAAATAAAGGGATTGTTTCTAAAATTGTTCGCGACGAGGATATGCCATTCTTAGAAGACGGAACCCCTGTTGATATAGTTCTTAATCCATTAGGAGTACCATCGCGAATGAATCTAGGACAAATATACGAAACCGTATTAGGTTGGGCAGGAAAAGAATTAGGATTAAAATTTTCTACACCAATTTTCGATGGAGCATCATTAGAACAAATTAACGAATATACCGATAAAGCAGGAATCCCAAAATACGGAAGAACATATTTATACGATGGAGGAACAGGCGAAAAATTTGATCAACCTGCTACAGTAGGAGTTATTTATATGCTTAAACTGGGACATATGGTTGATGATAAAATGCATGCAAGGTCAATAGGTCCTTATTCGCTAATTACACAACAACCTTTAGGCGGTAAAGCTCAATTTGGAGGACAACGTTTTGGAGAAATGGAAGTTTGGGCACTCGAAGCTTTTGGAGCAGCAAATATTTTACAAGAAATATTAACAATAAAATCAGACGATGTTATAGGTAGAGCAAAAGCTTACGAAGCTATTGTTAAAGGAAAATCAATGCCTGTGCCGGGAATACCCGAATCGTTTAATGTATTGTTGCACGAGCTTAGAGGATTAGGATTAAGTATTAATTTAGAGTAATTTTAAAAAGAATGTTATAATTTTATAGCATTCTTTTATCTAATTTTTAAATAAAAGATTTATGGCATATCGTAGAGATAACAAAGTAAAAAGTAATTTTACAAAAATCTCAATCGGGTTAGCATCACCCGAAGAAATTTTAGAAAAATCAAATGGTGAAGTTTTAAAACCCGAAACAATTAATTACAGAACATATAAACCCGAAAGAGACGGTTTGTTCTGTGAAAGAATTTTTGGACCCGTAAAAGATTATGAGTGTCATTGTGGAAAATATAAACGTATTAGATACAAAGGAATAGTTTGCGATAGATGCGGAGTTGAGGTTATAGAAAAAAAAGTTAGACGCGAACGAACCGGACATATCTCATTAGTAGTTCCGGTTGCACATATTTGGTATTTTAAATCATTACCAAATAAAATAGGGTATTTACTTGGAATACCGGGTAAAAAATTAGATTCAATAGTTTATTACGAAAAATATGTGGTAATAAATCCGGGAGTAAAAGAAGCCGATGGAATTAAATATCTCGATTTCTTATCAGAAGACGAGTATTTAGACATAATGGAAACATTACCACAAGACAATCAACTTCTCGAAGATACAGACCCTAACAAATTTATAGCAAAAATGGGTGCCGAAGCTATTTACAACCTATTAGAGAGAATAGATTTAGATGCTTTATCAGCCCAATTAAGATACAGTGCAAATAACGAAACATCGCAACAACGAAAAAGCGATGCTTTAAAAAGATTAAATGTTGTAGAAGCATTTAGAGCATCAAAAGGAAAAAATAAACCCGAGTGGATGATATTAAAGGTTATACCTGTTATTCCACCCGAACTACGACCACTTGTTCCTCTTGACGGAGGCAGATTTGCAGCATCGGATTTAAATGATTTATACCGAAGAGTAATAATACGAAATAATAGACTAAAACGACTAATAGAAATAAAAGCTCCGGAAGTAATACTACGAAACGAAAAACGAATGCTTCAAGAAGCAGTTGACTCGTTATTCGATAATTCAAGAAAAGCAAATGCAGTAAAAACCGAATCAAACAGACCATTAAAATCATTAAGCGACAGCTTAAAAGGAAAAAAAGGACGTTTCCGTCAAAACTTACTCGGTAAACGAGTAGATTATTCTGCACGTTCGGTTATTGTTGTTGGACCGGAATTAAAACTACACGAGTGTGGAATACCAAAAGGAATGGCTGCAGAACTTTATAAACCCTTTATTATTAGAAAAATAATAGAAAGAGGAATAGTAAAAACCGTAAAATCAGCAAAAAAAATTGTAGATAGACGAGATGCAATAATTTGGGATATTTTAGAAAACATTTTAAAAGGACACCCAATATTATTAAACCGTGCTCCTACATTGCACCGCTTAGGAATACAAGCATTTCAACCAAAATTAATCGAAGGAAAAGCAATACAATTACACCCACTTGTTTGTGCAGGATTTAATGCCGATTTCGATGGAGACCAAATGGCTGTTCACTTACCATTAGGAAATGCTGCAGTATTAGAGGCTCAATTATTAATGTTAGCATCACATAATATATTAAATCCTGCTAACGGAGCTCCAATTACAGTACCATCACAAGATATGGTTTTAGGATTATATTATATAACAAAACCACTTAAAGGAGCAAAAGGCGAAAATCATATATTTTATTCGCCCGAAGAAGTAATTATTGCACACAACGAAGGAGTTGTAGATTTACATGCAAATATAAAAGTAAGAACTTACGACATAATCGATGGTGAACGCAAAAAACAAATTATAGAAACAACCGTAGGTCGTGTTATATTTAACGAACTTGTGCCTGAACAAGTTGGATTTATTAACGAAATCTTAACTAAAAAATCACTACGCGACATTATTGGAAAAATATATAAAGTAGCAGGAGTTTCAACTACAGCTAAGTTCTTAGACGATATTAAAAATTTGGGATATAAAATGGCATTTAAAGGAGGTTTATCATTTAACCTCGACGATGTTGTTATACCAAAAGAAAAAGAAGAATTAGTAAAAAAAGGTTATGAACAAGTTGAGGAAGTAATGAATAACTACGGAATGGGATTTATTACAAACAACGAAAGATATAACCAAATTATTGATATCTGGACACATACAAATGCCAAGTTAACAAAAACCGTAATGGACAGACTAAGTTCCGATAGACAAGGATTTAATTCTGTTTATATGATGTTAGACTCAGGAGCCCGTGGTTCAAAAGAACAAATACGTCAGTTGTGTGGTATGCGTGGTTTAATGGCAAAACCACAAAAATCAGAAGCAACAGGTGGACAAATTATCGAAAATCCTATTTTAGCAAACTTTAAAGAAGGATTATCGGTATTAGAATATTTTATTTCTACACACGGTGCACGTAAAGGTCTTGCCGATACCGCTCTTAAAACAGCCGATGCAGGATATCTAACACGACGATTAGTAGATGTTTCGCAAGATATAATTATTAACGAAGAAGATTGTGGAACATTAAGAGGTATTGTTGCAACAGCAATTAAGAAAAACGAAGAGGTTGTAGAAACCCTATACGACAGAATATTAGGACGAACATGTGTTCATGATATTTTCCATCCAAAAACAGGAGAACTAATTGCAAAATCAGGACAAGAATTAACCGAAGATATTTGTCAAATAATAGAAGACTCTCCGATTGAGTCGGTAGAAATACGTTCGGTATTAACTTGCGAAACAGCAAGCGGAGTTTGTGCAAAATGTTATGGTAGAAATTTATCTACAGGCAGAATGGTAGAACTTGGCGAAGCTGTTGGAGTTATTGCAGCACAATCGATAGGTGAACCGGGAACACAGTTAACATTACGAACATTCCACGTTGGTGGGGTAGCAGGTAATATTACAACAGATTCAAGTGTTGTTGCAAAATACGAAGGTATTTTAGAAATAGACGAATTAAGAACAGTAGATTATTCAGACGAAGATGGAAATAATTATAAAGTAGTTATAGGACGACTTGCAGAACTTAGAATAGTTGATGAAAATACCGATATAATTTTAGCAACACACTCGATACCCTACGGTTCCAAGCTATATGTAGATAAAGGAGCTAAAGTTAAAAAAGGAGATGTAATTTGTGAATGGGATCCGTTTAATGCTGTTATAATATCAGAAAAATCAGGAAAAGTAGAGTTCGAAAATTTAATCGAAGGTTCTACATATAAAGAAGAAGCCGACGAGCAAACAGGATTTAAAGAAAAAGTTATTATCGAAACAAAAGATAAAAACAAAATACCTACAATTAAAATATTAGACTCTAAAAAAGAAGTTCTAAAAACATATAATCTACCTGTTGGAGCACATGTTTCGGTTTCGGAAAACGATAAAGTTAAAACAGGACAGATTCTTGTAAAAATACCACGTTCGCTTGGTAAAGCAGGTGATATAACAGGAGGTCTGCCACGAGTTACAGAATTATTCGAAGCCAGAAACCCATCTAACCCTGCTGTTGTTTCGGAAATTGACGGCGAAGTTAGTTTCGGAAAAATTAAACGAGGTAATCGCGAGATAATAATAACATCAAAAACTAACGAAGTTAAAAAATATTTAGTTTCACTATCGAAACAAATATTAGTTCAAGAAAGCGATTTTGTTAGAGCAGGAACCCCGTTATCAGAAGGAGCTATTACACCTAAAGATATCTTAAATATTAAAGGACCTACAAAAGTCCAAGAATATATTGTTAACGAAATACAAGAAGTGTATCGCTTGCAAGGTGTAAAAATTAACGATAAACATTTTGAGGTAATAGTGCGACCAATGATGCGTAAGGTTGAGATTGAAGAGTCGGGAGATACACATTTCTTAGAAAGACAAATAGTAGATAAATGGGAATTTAGAGCAGAAAACGACTGGATTTTTGATAAAAAAGTAGTTATAGATGCAGGAGATTCAGATTTACATAACGGAGAAATAATATCTGCACGAAAATTACGAGATATTAACTCGGTATTACGACGAAACGATAAAAAAACAGTAGAAACCAGAGATGCATTACCAGCAACATCACGCCAGATTTTACAAGGTATAACAAAAGCATCGTTACAAACAAAAAGCTTTATATCGGCTGCATCGTTCCAAGAAACTACAAAAATATTAAACGAGTCGGCAATTAGATATAAAGTCGATTACCTCGAAGGACTAAAAGAAAATGTTATTGTTGGACATCAAATTCCGGCAGGAACAGGACAAAGAAAATACAACAAATTAATTGTAGCATCAAAAGAAGAATACGATAAATATGTTTCGCCTGTTATTGAGGAAAATGTAGAAATTCAAAAATAAATAATTATGGAAAATAAGAATAATCAAAATCAAATAAATATAGAATTAGACGAAGAAGTTTCGCAAGGAGTATATTCTAATCTTGCGGTAATAACACATTCTAATACAGAATTTATTGTTGATTTTGTTAGAGTTATGCCGGGAGTTCCCAAAGCAAAAGTAAAATCAAGAATAATACTAACACCACAACATGCCAAAAGATTAATGATGGCTATGCAAGATAATATTAACAAATTTGAATCTATGTATGGAAAAATTAAAGACGACTCTTCTGCAGGCGGAGCCGTTCCTTTAAATTTTGGTGCTCCTACAGGGCAAGCATAGTATAAAAAAGAAGCTGTTCAAAAAAAAGTTTTGAGCAGCTTTTTTTTATTATATATTTTGATTTATATTTTTTAAACATTACATATAATCAATATTAAATTATAAATAACCAAATACTATATTTATTAGTAAAAGATTAATTACTTTTGTATAAAATATTAATACAGTTATAATTATGTCAACAAAAAATTTATCTGATAATAATACAAAAAATATAAAAAATGCACACTCGTATAAAATAGCAATTGCTGTTGCCGAATGGAATCCCGAAATTACCGATGCACTATGTAAAGGAGCAAAAAAAACACTTAAAAAGTTTGGTGTTTGGGAAAAAAACATAATTGTAAAACGAGTGCCCGGAACATTTGAATTAACAAAAGCCGGAAAAATATTTGCCGAACAAACAAACATAGATGCAGTTATTCTTTTAGGCTGTGTTATACAAGGCGAGACTCGTCATTTTGATTTTATTTGTCAAGGAGTAACACAAGGAATAACACAGCTTAATATTAATTACGATATACCATTTATTTTTGGAGTTCTTACAACCGATAATCAACAACAAGCAAAAGACCGTTCGGGAGGAAAACTTGGTAATAAAGGCGACGAGGCTGCAATTGCCGCATTAAAAATGATTCAATTAAAAAAAGAATTAACATTTTAATAACAATATAAAGTTTAATGAAAGATTTTTTAGAATATCATTTAATCGATGTAGATAATTATACATTAACACCCTATGATATTTTAGTAGCAATTTTTGTAATACTTGTTACATTTGTTATATTAAAAATAATTAGAAAAGCAATATTTGCAAGAGACAGAAAACGTTACGATATAGGAACATTAAACTCTATTTTTTTAGTTACAAAATATTTTGTCTGGACAATAGCAATAATTATAATTTTACAAACAATAGGAGTAAATATTACTTACCTTATAGCAAGTTCGGCAGCTCTTTTAGTAGGATTAGGTTTAGGAATACAACAAATATTTAACGACATAGTATCGGGCATTTTTTTACTTTTCGAGGGAAACGTAAAAATAAACGATATTGTGCAAATAAATGATATGGTTGCTACTGTAAAACAAATAAACCTTAGAACATCAAAAGTAGAAACACGAGATAAAGTTATAATAATTGTGCCAAACTCTAAACTTATAAGCGACAACGTAATAAATTGGAGCACAATTGATGAGAACACACGTTTCTCGATAAAAGTTGGAGTGTCGTATGGCAGCGATGTAAAAAAAGTAAAACAAATTTTAGAATCGGTAGCAGCTAATCATAAAAAAATTAGTAAAACACCAAAACCATTTGTAAGATTTACCGATTTTGGTAACTCGTCGTTAGATTTTGAATTATTGTTTTTTACTAAAAACTCGTTTAGAGTAAAAAATATAAAAAGCGAGTTAAGATTCGAAATTTATAGCGAGTTTTCAAAAAATAATATAAACATACCTTTTCCGCAACAAGATATATATATTAAAGAAATCCCGAAAAATAACTAAATCATGAGTAATTTGGTAGCAATAGTTGGGCGTCCTAATGTAGGCAAATCGACGCTTTTTAATAGATTAACAGCAACAAAACATGCTATTGTTGACGAAATAAGCGGTGTTACCCGCGACCGCCATTATGGAAAATCTGATTGGAACGGATACGATTTTTCAGTAATAGATACAGGAGGTTATATAGTAAACTCAGATGATGTTTTTGAAAACGAAATACGAAAACAAGTTCTTTTAGCTATTGACGAATCAGATGTTATACTTTTTTTGGTAGATGTTACCACAGGAATTACAGACATGGATATAGAGATAGCCGATATATTACGAAAATCTAATAAAAACGTTTTACTTGTTGTTAACAAAGTAGATAATACCGAACGACAATATGCGGCCAACGAGTTTTATTCTTTGGGTTTAGGAGATTTATTTATGATATCAT
Source organism: Bacteroidales bacterium (assembly GCA_026985625.1). Taxonomy (GTDB): domain Bacteria; phylum Bacteroidota; class Bacteroidia; order Bacteroidales; family JAFGXI01; genus JALSQC01. Next base: position 8,118 of record JALSQC010000285.1, read on the forward strand.
CGACAAATGGTAGCGGAACAGGCGATTTGCTCGATAAAGTAATATCTTATTTTCCCGAGAAAGAAATTGATAATTCAGATGATGATATTCCTAAATTTGCAATAGTAGGTCGTCCAAATGTAGGTAAATCGTCGTTAATAAATGCATTAATTGGCGAAGACAGAAATATTGTTACTCCAATATCTGGAACAACGCGAGATTCTATTAATACCAGATACAAAAAATTTGGATACGATTTTATTTTGATAGATACTGCAGGTTTGCGAAAAAAAACAAAGGTTAACGAAAATCTTGAATTTTATTCGGTAATGAGGTCGGTGCGTTCAATAGAATATTCTGATGTTTGCCTGTTATTAATAGATGCTACACAAGGAATAGAAACACAAGATGTTAATATTTTTGGTATTATACAAAGAAATAAAAAAGGTTTGGTAATTTTGGTAAATAAATGGGACCTTGTTGATAAAGATACTCATACTACAAAACAATTTGAGGAAGCAATATACGAAAGAATAGCTCCTTTTAAAGATGTGCCTGTAATTTTTACGTCGGCTCTTACAAAACAAAGAATTTATAAGGTTTTGGAAACAGCAATATCGGTTTATAAAAACCGAAATAAACGAATAAAAACATCGGAACTTAACGAGTATATGCAAGCTGTTATATCTGCTTATAATCCACCGGCTGTTAAGGGAAAGTATATTAAAATAAAATATGTTACGCAATTACCTACAAAAACTCCAACATTTGCATTTTATTGTAATTTGCCACAATATATCAAAGCTCCGTATAAACGTTATCTCGAGAATAAATTACGCGAGAAATATAATTTTACCGGAGTTCCGATACAAATATTTTTTAGAAAAAAATAAATTATAAAAAAACATAATCCTAACAGGTTTTAAAACCTGTTAGGATTTGTTGATAAAAAAAACCGAGATTTTATTTTTGGTTTTTATAAAAATATTTGTTACAT
>JALSQC010000286.1 GCA_026985625.1 Bacteroidales bacterium
CATGCGTAAAAGCCGAAAATCTTGATGATTTATATTGTCCTGTTGGAGGAAATGATACAATGATAAGTGTAGCCTCTATTCTTGGACAAGAAGTATCCGAAAAAGAAAAGCAAGTTGCCGTAGTTCGATGCTCGGGGTCGCCCGATAAAAGAAAAAGGATAAATACTTTTGATAGTGCAAAAAATTGCACAATAGCTGCAAATTTTTATGGAGGCGAAACAGCATGTTCTTATGGTTGTTTAGGCTTAGGCGAGTGTGTAGATGCATGTAACTTTGATGCAATGTATATGGACGAAAAAACAGGACTACCTGTTGTAATTACAGACAATTGCACAGCTTGCGGAGCTTGCGTCGAAGCTTGTCCTAAAGATATTATAGAACTTAGAAATCTTGGTAAAAAAGAACGAAGAATATTTGTGTCGTGTGTAAACGAGGATAAAGGAGCTGTTGCAAAAAAAGCTTGTGATGTTGCATGTATAGCTTGTTCTAAATGCTTTAATGCATGTAAATTCGATGCTATTACAATGGCAAATAATAGAGCTTATATCGATTATAATAAATGTGTATTATGTAGAGCATGCGTATCGGTTTGTCCTACAGATGCAATACACGAGATAAATTTTCCTTTGCGAAAAATTAAATCAACAGAAAAAAAAGAAACTATTAACGAAAAAATAGTAAAAAATGCTTAAAACATTTGCAAAAGGAGGAGTTCATCCCCCCGAAAATAAATTTACTGCAGGAAAAAAAATAGAAAAAGCCCCACTGCCAAAGATAGTCTCTATTCCTGTAACACAACATATTGGAGCACCGGCACAAATTGTTGTTAATAAAGGCGATGAGGTAAAAGTTGGACAAATTTTAGCAAAATCGGGAGGTTTTGTTTCGGCAAATATACACTCGTCGGTATCGGGTAAAATAAAAAAAATAGATACAGTTGTAGATAGTAGCGGATACCGTAAACCTGCAATTATAATTGACGTTATAGACGATATTTGGGACGAAGCTATAGATAAATCACCCGAAATAAAAAAAGAAATTAACTTAGACGCAAAAGAAATTATAGATAAAATAGCACAGAGCGGGATAGTAGGATTAGGAGGAGCAACATTTCCTACACATGTAAAACTTACGCCACCATCAGGAATGAAAGCCGAATATCTTATAATAAATTCGGTAGAATGCGAACCGTATCTTACAGCAGACCATCAATTAATGTTAGAAAAAGGCGAAGAGATTGTTGTTGGTATTAGATTGTTAATGAAAGCACTAAACGCAAAACAAGCAATTATAGGAATAGAAAATAATAAACCCGATGCAATAGAACATTTAACAAAATTAACATCTCCTTACGACAACATAAAAGTTCAGGCTTTAAAAGTAAAATATCCGCAAGGAGGCGAAAAACAATTAATAAAAGCACTTACAGGCAGAGAGGTCCCTTCGGGAGGATTACCAATAGCAACAGGTTGCGTTGTTCAAAACGTAGGAACAACATTTGCAGTTTACGAAGCTATACAAAAAAACAAACCACTTTTTGAACGCTTGGTAACCGTTACAGGAAAATCGGTAAAAAAACCTTTAAATATACTTACCCGAATAGGAACTCCAACATCGGAGTTAATAGAGATTGCAGGAGGTATGCCCGATGATACAGGAAAAATAGTTAGTGGAGGTCCTATGATGGGACGGGCATTATCGACAATAGATGTTCCTATCACAAAAGGCAGTTCGGGAGTTTTATTATTTAAAACCGAAGAATCGTCGCGAAAAAAAATAATGCCATGTATACGTTGTGCAAAATGTGTAGGAGTTTGTCCCATGGGATTAGAACCGTTTTTGTTAATGACACTTACCGATAAACAAATGTATGCCGATGTCGAGAACGAAAAAGCTTTAGACTGTATAGAATGTGGTTCGTGTTCGTATATATGTCCGTCTAATCGCCCATTGTTAGACTATATAAGATTAGGAAAATCAAGAGTTAATAAAATAATCAGATCAAGAAATAAGAATAAATAATGGAAAAATTAAAAGTTTCGTTATCTCCACATATACATAGTGGAAACTCTGTTAGTAAATTAATGTATGGAGTTATAATTGCATTGCTGCCGGCATTATTTG
>JALSQC010000287.1 GCA_026985625.1 Bacteroidales bacterium
CTATTAGCGGCTTCGCCTCGTTTTTTTATTTCGACTAAATATTTTTTTCGATTATTGATTTTATTTAGTAAGTCAAATTCTTTTTTAAAAATAGTACTATTTACAATTCTTATACCTTCTTGTCCTGTTCCTACCATATCGAGATTAAATAAGAATTTTATTTTTTTTAAATCGAAAACAGGGTTAGATGCGTTGTAAATAGAGCCGAGTAAACCAACTTCTTCGCCGGAGAAAAACATAAATACTATTGTGTAATGAGGCTTGTGATGAGAATAGTAATTGGCTAAATTTAATACCATTGCATCGCCACTGCCATTGTCGTTAGCTCCGTAAAATGTTGCTCGTTTGCCTAATTTGCCAAGATGGTCGTAATGTGCCGTAAAAACTATATAATTGTCTATATCTCCTTTTATGTATCCTATAATGTTTTGAGTTTTATACGATTTGTAAAATTTATTTTCGGCATTAATATTTAAATTTGTTAATGGGTCGTAAAATATATCTTTTTTTATTTTTATTATACAAAAGTTATTTTGAACCTGACTTTGTTCTTGAATTAATTTATCTTCGATAATTATGTATCCGCGAGCTTTTAGTTTGTTAGAGTATATTATTTTATGTATTTCTTTTTTTGATACTTTACATTTAACATCGTCGTTAATTAAAATAAATTTATTTTTAAGGTCTTTATTATATAATTCGTCAATATTTGATAAATTAATAGTTTTTATATCAAATTTACCTTTACACGAGCCTGAGTGTAGGTCGATAAGAAAATCTTTGCCGGGTATTAGTTCTTTGTTGTTTACCGATAAATAAATTTTGTTTGGAAATGTGTTTACAGGAAAAGAAAAGTATTGAAAATAATTATCTCCAAATGGTTTTACTCCTAAGCTATCGAGTTGATTTTTAATAAAATCTGCAGCAATTTTATCGCCGTTGTCAACATAACCTCTGCCTTTAAATTCGTCGGAGCCGAGTTTGTATAATACTTTTTTTGCATAATTTATGTTTTGTGTAATTGCAAAAGTAAAAGCAAAACATAATAATGCCGATAATAATATTTTTTTCATTTTTTTATTTTATTAATAATTAGTAAGTTATTTGTGGTATTAAGGGTTTGATAATATTGTATTTTTAAAAATTAAATTATTTTTTTTCATTTAACATATATTCTGCATTTAGTCTTAAAACGGTATCTATATCAAGGTTTAATTGTTTTGCTTGATTTTTTATTTTATTGAACCATTCTTTTTGTCCTTTTATATTATTTATTGTTATCATTACTTGTTTTTCGTAATCTAAAGAGTCTTTAACTTGATTATAATAGTTTATACCTTTGTTAAAAATTATGTAAGCATCGTCTATAAATCCTGATGAAAAATAGCTTAAATTACAGTCGGTATTCATTACAAATATAACATTTTGTTTTAAAATTTCATTATATATGTTAAGTTCGCTAATATCAGGATTTTTATTATTTATTTTAGGAAAAACTTGTTTGTAATAATACCAAAACCCACCGTATCTAAAAATAAATTTAGGTATTCGTGTAATATAAATTCCATAATAATAGCTATCGGCAATTGTTAAGACTTTTGGTCGGCTTTTTTTAGTGTTATTTTCGAAATAATATTTAGGATAAGCCATAGGGTAGTGTTTTGGCGGTTTAAACAGATTAAGAGCTTTTCCCATATCACAATCGGGGTCTCTAAGCGAGTCTGATATTTCTAATCCTGTAAAAATTATTTTATTTAGTTTAATGTTTCGTATTTTTTCTATATACCTACGCAGCGAGTCGGCTGCATGTGTAAATGCATAAACACTCCAATGTGTGCCACATTGTGGATATAACGGGTATTTTGACGTATCTTTGCTTTTTATAAATAAATCGTTGAAATCTATAAATTTTATATTTTGTTTTTTGCAATATTTTATAAAATAATCGTAATTAGTTTTTGCATTTTTGTCAATTTTGTAATTATCAGGAATAAATTCCGGAAAAAATCTGGCTTTGCTTGGAGCAAAAACAGGAATTAAATTAATATCTAATTTTTGTAAAGTGTCTTGTAAAAATTTTATTTTTGATACTATTGATTTTATTTTGTCTTTTCCTATAAAATC
>JALSQC010000288.1 GCA_026985625.1 Bacteroidales bacterium
ATACAAGTTTTTAAATCGGCTTTTACATTTTTATTAATAACATTAATTTGCTCAGCAGTTCCAAGTTCTTTAAACCCAAAAGTATTTATAAGCAGATTATCTTGCATCGATTTTATTGTAAGAATTGTTTCTAAAACTCCTGCCATACCCAAAGTATGTCCAAAATATCCTTTAAAACTGTTTACAGGCGTATTTTGTAAATTATTTCTTACTATTGCTTTAGACTCCATATCATCGTTATAAAGCGTTGCCGTTCCGTGAGCCGATATATAATCAATTGGCAAATTAGTTTTTTTAACAACCTTTTTTATAGCAAGATACAAACCCTCGCCAGTTCGCGATGGACCCGAAATATGATTTGCGTCGTTAGAGCTTGCTCCAAAATCAATTGTAATTTTATTTTTAACAATATTTTCGTTTGTCGATAAAACCAAAGTAGAACTCCCCTCGCCCAACGATAAACCATCTCTATTTTTATCAAAAGGTTTGCAAATTTTATTGCTTATAGATTTAAACGACATAAATCCCGATACTACAAATTTAGAGACTATATCGGCTCCAACAACAATTGCATTATCAAATTTTCCGCAACTTAATAAACGTTGAGCATTTATTATTGCCAAAATACCAGATATACAAGCATTTGAAATAAGTAACGGAGTATGTTTAAGTTTATAAAAATTTTGTAATATTTTTGCAACCGACCAAAGTTTTATTCTTTCGGCTCCAAATTTTATTTTTTTTTGTTCATCAAAAACATCAATATTACCTTTGGTTGTAGATATTATAAAAATTGTTCTATCCGATTGTAAATCTATATTAATATTTTTTAGAGCATCGTTTATCGATAAAATCATAAGTTTCTCAAAACGAGTGTAATTATCGGCATTATCGATATTAAAAAAATTATTATCCAATAAATTACTATCCACAACCGATGCCATAAAAGGTTCTATATAAATATCGTTATCAGATATTTTTTTTATTCCCGATACATTAGATTTTATATTATTAAAATTTTCACCGGTAGTAAAACCTAAAGAACTTATTATATTATCGGATACGGCAAATACTTTTTTTGTCATTAAATTAAATTAAATTTTTTTTTCCAATCAATAAAAAAATCAGGAGTCGAAAGTTGCAAATCTCCCGATATATTAACAAATACTTGAATTGTTTTTGCTCTCGCAAGCAATTTGTTATCTACAGAAAATATTTTATACTCAAAAATTATTTTAGCAGCATCGTTACTTATATATTTTGTCTCAATAATAGCCTCGTCCTCGTAACGCAACGGCAATTTATAATCTAACTCCATTTTGACTATAGGTGTAAAAAAACCTTTGTTAAAAACATCCATATAACCAAAATTAAACTCCCTACCAAACGCCTCTCTCCCATCTTCTAAATACTTAACATAACTACCATGCCAAGCTATACCCATAGAATCTACCTCGCTAAAACGAACCCGTATTTTTGTTCTTGATATTAAACTTTTCATTATAAAATATATATCAACAAATAATCATTAGTTATTGTTTTCAAAAATATTAAATTTATTGTTAATAAATTATTATTTTTTTATTAAAAAAACAAATTCTTTTAATTTTAAGTTAAAAAATATATATTTTTGTATAAAATAATTAAAAAAATAAACTATGTTAAAAAAATTACTTTTTGCAATATTTATTGCACTAATTAGCGGAAATTTATTTTCGCAAAATATTTTAATTACCGAAGTTGTTGACGGAACAGCAACAGGCGGATATCCAAAATATGTAGAGATTACAAACTTAGGCAGTTTAGCCGTTAATTTAAATGGTTATTCCATAAAAAAATCACCAAACGGAAACGGATTTAGCAATGCCTACACTTTCTCATCTAATTACAATCTACCTGCAGGAGCAAGTGTTGTTGTAACTAATATCGACAGTGTTAACCAAACTTGGAGCGACTACAACTTACCAACTCCAACCTATGCTATTTACAGTGCAACAAATGTAAACGGAAACGGCGACGATGCTTACGCTTTAGCTGACCCGTCAGATGCTATAATTGATATTTATGGCGAAGAACTAGTTGACGGAACCAATCAAAACTGGGAATATACCGA
>JALSQC010000289.1 GCA_026985625.1 Bacteroidales bacterium
ATGTTCCGTAATCGTGAACATTGGATTCGAAAGAAATTGCGGCTTTTTTTTGTTGCGAAAAACCTAACAGCGATATGCTTACCGCCAAAAATAAAAAAATTATCTTTTTCATTATTTTGTTTTTTTAAGTTATTAATAAAATCAAAATTACATTTATTATTAATAAAATCAAATTAATTCTTTCTTGTTTATATTTTTTTAACAATACAATATATCTATATTTTTATAGATATTTTATAAATATATTATTTTATCCAAGACGGAATATTGTTTATATCTATATTAAAAACATTAATTGCAATAATATAAACAAATATTGTTATTATTACTATTGCTATTAAATTAAGTAATATTCCAAATCGCGACATTTGCGATATTTTTATTTTATTTGAGCCAAAAATAATGGCATTTGGCGGGGTTGCAACCGGAAGCATAAAAGCCATAGATGCAGCAATAGTTACAGGAATCATTAAAAATAAAGGATTTTCGCCTGATGTAATTGCAATTCCTGCAATTACGGGCAAAAAAATTTGTGTTGTTGCTGTATTTGATGTTAATTCGGTTAAAAATATCATTACACTAACAAATAAAATCATATTTAAAAACTGCGAATCGAATAAAAAGTTTCCTAATTTATTGCCTATCCACAACGATAATCCCGAACTTACAAATGCTTTTGCTAATGCAAATCCTCCTCCAAAAAGTAGTATAATGTTCCATGGTATATTTTTTGCAGTTTTGCAATCTAAAAGTTTTCCCGATTTTTTTGTCGATGGAATTAAAAACAGCAATATTGCTATGGCTATGGCTATTGTTCCGTCGTTTAGATATTTAGGATTATTAAATAAATTACTCCACCCCGGTATTTTAAAATTACCTATATTTATATCTTTTCTAAAAAGTAATAGTATAATAAAACTAATAAATGCTATAAGAATAAAAATTTGGTCGCGAGATATTTTGCCTAAGTTTTTATATTGATTTTTAAAAATATTTTTAGATAAATTGCCTTTTATTTTTATTTTTCTAAAAAAGAAAAAATAAAAAAGTAACCATAAAACAGTTAACATACTAATGCTTAATGGCATACCAAAAAGCATCCATTGCGAAAATGATATCTCGGGGGCTTTAGGAAAAGTAATCGAAAATATTTTTATAAATGCAAGGTTCGGTGGTGTTCCTATAAGTGTTGCTATTCCGCCAATAGAAGCACTATATGCTATTGATAATAAAATACTTACCGATAGTTTATTTAATTGTTTTTGGGTTAAGTTATCTTTTAGTTTATCTAATACCGATAATGCTACGGGAAGCATCATCATTGCCGTTGCTGTATTTGATATCCACATAGACAGAAAGGCTGTTGCTATAATAAATCCCAAAACTATGTTTCCGGGTTTAACTCCTAATATACTTAATATTTTTAGTGCAATACGTTTGTCGAGATGTGATTTTTGCATTGCTAACGATATATAAAAACCGCCAAGAAAAAGAAATATAATATCGTTAAAGTATGCCGATGATATTTCTTTTCCGTCTATTATTCCAAACAAAGGGAATAAGACTACAGGTAAAAGTGATGTTATTGCTAACGGAACAACTTCCATTATCCACCATATTGCCATTAAAACTGCAATTGCAAGTGTAAAAGATATTTTATTATTGTTTAAATTTAAGAAAAAAATTATTGATATAAATGCTACAATGCTTAGTACAAAGCCTATTGTTTTTTTAGATAATATCACGAGTTTATTTTTTATAAAATTCGTAAATTAAATTTAATTATCAAAAAAAACATCAATAATTTTAAATGTTTTTTAATATTTTATAGTTGTTATATTAATCGTCGGAATAGTTTTCGTTTTCGGATAGATAATCTATTTCAGAATGTTTATATTCGTATTTTTCTTTCATAACTTCTTTTAATATACCGTCGTCGTCGTAGTCGTTATCGTCTTCGATAAGTTGCAATGCTTTTTCTACTGTCATACGAACTAAATAAATTTTGTCGTCGGTTTCAAATCGGAGTGCATGAACTATTTCTCCTTTTTGGTTTGTAAACTCAATAATATGCTCGCTATATCCATCGGGATATACAAG
>JALSQC010000290.1 GCA_026985625.1 Bacteroidales bacterium
AGGAAAATCGTCGGCATACAAAATTACATCTCTGTAAATATTTGTAACAGGCACTTCGGCTGTAGGAATTAAATATAAATTATCTTCGCCTATATAATACATTTGTCCTTCTTTATCGGGTAGTTGTCCTGTTCCAAATCCCGAATCCTCATTAACCATAATTGGAGGCATAATCTCGTTATAACCTGCTTTTTCGGCTTCCGATAAAAAAAAGTTTATTAAAGCTCGTTGTAGTTTTGCACCTTTGCCTTTGTAAACAGGAAAACCAGCACCTGTTAATTTATTTCCCAAGTCGAAATCTATTATATCATATTTTTTTGCAAGTTCCCAATGTGGTATATTATTCGATGCTTGTATTTTAGTGTTTACGGTTTTAATTATCTCGTTATCTTCTTCGCCTTTACCTTGTTTTACAGACTTATGTGGAACATTTGGCAATAAAATAATTTTATTTTTAAGCTCTTTATCTATATTTAAAAATTCCGAGTTTAATTTTTTTATTTCGTCTTTAAGATTACTTGTTTTTTCTTTGGCCAAATTAGCTTCGTCTATTTTTTTATTTTTAAACAATATTCCTATTTGTTTCGATAAGCTATTCATTTCGGCTTGTTTACCATCGACAATACCTTTTAACTCGCGACGTTTTTTGTCAAGCAATAATATATCATCAATTAAATCTTTAGCATTAAAATTTTTAATTTTTAATTTCTCGATAATATCTTGCGAGTTATTAATTATGTAATTTATTGTTAGCATTTTTTTAATTTATTAAATAAAAAAATCTCCTTCGATTTATTAAAAAATAAAAAGAGGAGATTTATTCTATATGAAAACAAAACTTAATCTTCTATCTCGTTAACAGATACAAACGATCTGTTATTTTGTTTTTTTGTAAAAATTACTGTTCCTGTTTTTAACGCAAACAAAGTATGGTCTTTACCAATACCTACGTTTTTACCCGGGTGATGAACTGTTCCGCGTTGTCGAACAATTATATTTCCTGCTTTGGCAAATTGTCCGCCAAAAATTTTTACACCTAATCGTTTACTTTCGGATTCTCTTCCGTTTCTTGAACTACCTGCTCCTTTTTTATGTGCCATAATAAATTATTTAATATCTTCTATTAATAATTGAGTTAAATATTGACGATGTCCGTTAAGAACTTTATATCCTTTACGACGTTTTTTCTTAAAAACCAAGACTTTATCGCCTTTTAAATGAGAAACAACTTTTGCTGTAACTTTTGCTCCTTTAACGTTAGGAGTTCCAACTTTTACTTTTTTGCCGTCGTCAATAAGTAAAACGTTGTTAAATTCAACTTTAGCTCCTTCTTCATCTTGCAATCTGTGAACAAAAATCTTATTGTCTTTTTCAACCTTAAATTGCTGACCTGCTATATCTACTATTGCATACATTATTGTATAAATTTTAATTTTTTACTTAAAAAAATATTGGACTGCAAAAGTAGAAAAACATTAATAAATTACCAAAGTTTTATCTTTTTAAATTTTAATTTTATATGTTTTGTAATACATAAACAAAAATAACAGTTTTTAATTAATGTGTTACATCTGTAACTTATTAAAAAAAATTTATTAAAAATATATAAAATAGTTATTTAAATAGCTTAATTTTATTATTTTTGTTAAAATCAATAAAAATATGTTTAATCTGATAAAAATTAATTTTAAAAAATGAAAATTTTAGTATGTATTAGTCATGTGCCGGATACTACGGCAAAAATCAGTTTTACTGATAACAATAAACATTACGACAAAAATAATATACAATTTATTATTAGTCCTTATGAAGAATTATCACTTACCAGAGCATTAGAAATAAAAGAAAATCTTGGCGAAGGAACAATTACCGTTGTTAATGTCGGCTTGCAAGAAACAGAACCTACTATTAGAAAAGCTTTGGCTATGGGAGCCGATAATGCAGTTAGAATTAATGCCGAGCCTACAGATGCAATGTTTGTTGCAAAACAAATAGCCGAATATGCCAAAAACGAAAAATTTGATATTATTCTTACAGGTAAAGAATCAATAGATTACAATGGAAGTCAAGTAGGGGAGATGGTAGCCGAATT
>JALSQC010000291.1 GCA_026985625.1 Bacteroidales bacterium
AAGCAGTTTTTCTACTTCATCTTTTACATCAACTAATGCAGGACGATGAATTGTCATTAATACAAATTTATTTTTTTGCAACTGCAATTCGTTCATTATTGAAGATGCTTGTATGTTGTCTTCAAAGGCTACCATTGTGTCAATCATAGTATTGCCTACAAAAACTATTTTGCCATGTTTTTTTTCGGCTTGCAGATGATCTATGCCCGATTGTTCGGTAACAAAATAATAATTGGTAATTTCGTCGGTTAAAATGCGGTTTATTTCTTCGGGCATTCCTCTGTCGAACGAACGCAAGCCACTTTCGAGATGGGCAATTTTAATTCCCATTTTGTTTGCTGTAAGTGCAGCTGCAAAAGTTGAGTTTACATCGCCGGGTACAATTATTAAATCGGGTGTAAATTTGTTGGTAATAATATCTTCTAATCGCAGCATTATTTCTGCCATTTGTGTGTTTGGCGATGCTTGCGGAATATTCATAAAATAATCGGGCGTTAAGCCAAATTGCTGAAAAAATATATCAGACATTTTTGCATCGTAATGCTGACCTGTATGTGCTATTTTTATCTCAATATTTTTATATTGCTCTGCTACTCGTTTAAACTGTGTAACTTTTATAAAGTTTGGTCGCGTTCCTATTATTATTAGTATTTTTTTCATTGTATTTTTTTACAAATATATTTATTTAACCACAAATTTTTAGATATTTTCTCAAATCTTTCCCGCAGATACCGCAGATATACGCAGAGTTTTATATTAAGCTAATAACTAATTGCACATTACACATTGTTAATTGTTTTATTTAAGTGGACTTTCAATAATAACAAAGTCGATAAAATTATTTTTATCAATAATTTTTGATTTGGCATTATATGTTTTAGTAAATGTTAATGGTAATTTTATTTGTTTTTTTGCCTCCCATTTTATTTCAAAACCTGTTATTTTCCCGTTGTTTATTTCGACTAAATCAACTTCTTGTTGCTGTTTTGTACGCCAAAAATGCATGTCTGTATATGTTTCTTTGTAAATGTTTTGCTTTAGTCGTTCTGCAAGTAAAAAGTTTTCCCATAATGCTCCTTTATCTGTTCTCATTGATAATGGTGTAAAATTGTTTATTATTGTATTTCTTACTCCTGTATCATAAAAATATATTTTTTGATTTCGCTTAATTTCGTTTCTAAGATTTTTACTGTATGCCGGTAGTCTGAAAATTATATGATTTTGTTCTAATATTTGAATATATTTTGAAATCGTAGTTTTATCAATTCCTACTATTTGCGAAAGTTCGTTATAACTTACTTCGTTTCCTATTTGAAAAGCTAGTGCTTTTAGCAATTTCTCTAAAACATCAGGCTTTCTAATTCCTGAGAAAATTAGGATGTCTTTATATAAATAACTGTTAACTAATTGTTTTAATATCGCTTTTTCATCACCATTATTATTTAAAACTTCGGGATAAAAACCATATAATATTCTGTTTTCTAATTGTTGTATGCTTTCTAAATACGAATGTTTATTTTGGTATTCTTCCCAAGTAATAGGAAATAATGTATATTCCCATTTTCGACCGGTAAGCGTTTCGTTTAAACTGTTTTGTAAATAAAATGCAGATGAACCGGATACAAAAACTTGAACATCTTTAATTTGATCGATAATAATTTTAATTGTTATTCCAATATTATTAATACGTTGTGCCTCATCAATAAATAATGTTTTATGATTAGCAATAATTGTTTTAATCTCTTCAGTATTAGGGTTGTTTAACAATTCTCTTATGCTTGGATTGTCTCCATCTAAAAACAAATAATTCTTATCTTTTAATAGTGTTTTAATTAGTGTTGTTTTACCTACTTGACGTGCCCCAATAACAATAATTGCTTTTTTGGGATTAGTTCGTTTTAATATTTTATTTTGCAAATAACGTTTATACATATTTGTTTTTTTAACAAAAGTATAACTTTTTTAGAACATAATCGACAAAAGTTATAACTTTTAGCGATTATGTTCCCTAAATGTCTTGTTTATTGTTTTAACCACAAATTTACACTTATTTTCTCAAATTGTTTTTTTCTCCCGCAGATACCGTGAAT
>JALSQC010000292.1 GCA_026985625.1 Bacteroidales bacterium
TGCTACAAATGTTGCAGTACTCCAATTTCCACATATTGTATCTTCTAATGCTATAACTGTTGGATCGGGATATGGAGTAACAGAATAGAATGTATCAACTTCTGAAAAATAATCATTTGTTGTATCGTCATCGGCTAATCCATTAGGGTTAGTTGTAAATGCTTCGATATTATAATTCAATCCTGTTGCAAAATTATAAGTTCCTAACGTTATAACTGTATCGGCTCCTACAGGAAGAGTGTCGTTAAAACTTACAGGTGTTTGTAGCGAACCATTTACTTTCCAATTTATATCACAAGTATAAAGAGTATCGTAACCAAAGTTTTTAAGTTTTACGGTTACATAATCGGTTCCTTCGCAAGTTGATGTCGGTTCTGTAATATCGCTTATACCTGCATCGTTAAGAGGTGCTTCAAATATTCTGATATCATCAAAGGCAAAACCTTCGTAATTTACCGAACCATCTGAGCTAAAATATATTCTTAATTTTACATCTGATTGTCCTCCCAAACCATTGAGTGCATGTTTTGCATATTTCCAACCGTTTGTATTATTTCGCCAACCTTCGCTTGAATTATACCAATTTACAGGATCGTTTTGTGTTCCTATAACTGTCCAAGTTGTTCCTCCATCGATACTTGCTTCTAAACGCACCTCATCGCAACATGATTCCATATTTGTATTAAAATAAAATTCAAACATAGGTTGTGTTAACGATGAAAAATCTAAACATGGGCTTTCGACATAAGATTCGGTACTATTAGCATAATTAGCTGATAGTCCTGTTTCCCAACAATTAACACCTGAATTTGCGGTATCAATTACAGCACCTTCGGGGTCGCCAACTTCCCAATTATTATTTGTTCCTCCTGATGTCCAATATTGTGCTCCTTCAAAATCTTGATAATAAGGAAATGTTGATATTAGAGGTAATGAATTTACTGTTGCAAAAACAGTATCGTTATAATTAATTGTATCTCCTGTTAAATTTACCAGTGCTATAACATTATAAGTTCCATAAGTAGAAAAATCAGCCGGTGTATTAAAATTATAAATAATAGTATCTCCGGGATTTAATGGTCCTGCTATAGTCTCGGGAGTTATATATGTAGCTCCTCCATCTATTGAATAAGTTACATCAAAATTTGATTGAGCAACTGCTCCTTCGTTAACAATAGTAACTGTTATTGTATCAGCACTTGACATTCCGCAACCTGAATTAGGTGTTTGTAAATTATAGATTGCTAAGTCTTTTGATGGTAATTCGTATAGTTGTATATCATCAATTGCAATATCTCCTTCATAAGACGAACCTCGAATTGCTCTAAATCTTATTTTATCTGCTGTGATATGAGAAACCAATGGGACTGTAGCTTTTAACCAAGGATCGTTTTGTTGTGTTTGTTGTTGTCCTACTAATAAATAAATATTATTATACCAAACCCCTCCATCTAATACATCGACTGCCAATGTATCGATATTTGCTCCATACATATGATACCAAAAACTTAATCCGGGTGCTGTCATTGTTGATAAATCAAGACATGGGCTTGTTAAAGTAGTATAATCGCCTTGTGATCCACTAGAAGCTTCGGTATAAACATAAATACCTGTAGTTGTTCCTAAGGTATGATCTACAGTTGGTCCTGTATTAGATGATGATGTTCCTCCTGCATTAACTTGCCATTGATAATAACTTGGTGCATTCATAACCCAACCGTTTTGGAATGTTCCGGGTGTTCCTGTTGTAAATGTTTCAAAATCTTCATTTAAAGATGTTACCTCTGTATAATTTTCTACTGAGAATATTAATGTATCATTAACAGGTAATTCATCGCCAGGATTATCAACTACTGCAAAAATATAATAAACTTGATTGTTTGATAAATCAGCAGGTGTTGTAAATGTATATGTAAGTGTGTCGCCCGGATTAATAGTATCGTTAATAATTTCTGATGTAATAAAAGTTGCTCCGCTATCAACCGAATAGTTTACAGGAATATTTCCAAATATTGTATCTAATCCTGCATTATAAATATCTATTGTAATTGTATCGGTTGCCGATAACGAGCAAGAACTTTGTGGTGCATGATAATCAATAACTGTTAAATCGTTATGAGGAAAATCATAAACCATAAAATTATCAAAAGCAAATCCTTCGTATGCTGTACTTGAACCTGAACCAAAATTAATTCTGAATTTTACAGAAGGTTTTCCGCCTAACGTATCTAAAGTATGTTTTGCATGTAACCAACCTGAGCTATTATCTGTCCATCCTTCTTGTCCTCCTGTAAAAATTAAATATGACACCGTATTATCGTTATACCAATTATCGGGGTCGTTATATGCTCCAACTGTAATCCAAGTATTTCCACTATCAAGTGATACTTGCAAATTTGCGCCATCGTTACTGTAACTTGTGTTGTAATTAATATCTAAAGAAACTATAGGTTGTGTTAACGATGAAAAATCGAAACATGGACTCTCGACATAAGATTTTTCGTTTGGATTATTATATCCTGTTAAGTTTGTTACCCATGATTTTGTTCCCGATGCCGCAGAGTTAATTATTGTTGCAGATGGGGTTCCTAATTGCCAAGACGAATTTTGTCCTGATTGAGACCAATACTGAGTTCCCTCGAAATTTTGATAATATGGGAACGAACTAATAATTGGTTTTGATATTACATCAAAAGTTATTGTATCGTTAACAGGTAATTCGTCTCCCGAGTTATCAACAACAACAACTATATTATATGTTCCTACTGTTGATAAATCGGCAGGTGTTGTAAACGAATATGTTGTTGTATCCATAGGAGCTAATGTATCGGAACAGGTTTCGGCAGAAATAAATGTTGTTCCTCCGTCAAGTGAATATAATACCGGAATATTTCCAAATATGGTATCTAATCCTGCATTATAAAATTTAAATGTTACAGTCTCGTTATTAGATAACATACAACCTGAAACCGGTGAAGAAGCCGACAATGCAACTAAATCGTTATGTGGTGTATCGTAAATATTAATATTATCAAAAGCAAAACCTTCGTAATTTACTGAACCGTCTGAACTAAAATAAATTCTTAGTTTTACATCGGCATATCCTGCTAAAGTATCAATATTATGTTTTGCATGTAACCAACCGTTTGTATTATTTCGCCAACCTTCGGTTGAATTATACCAGTTATAAGGATCACCGCTTGTTCCTATAACAATCCAAGTTGTTCCTCCGTCGATACTTGCTTCTAAACGAGCTTCGTCGCAACATGATTCCATATTTGTATTATAGTCAAACTCAAATATTGGTTTTTGAAGACTTGTAAAATCGAAACATGGACTCTCGACATAAGATTCGGTACTATTAGCGTAATTCGATGATAGTCCTGTTTCCCAACAATTAACACCTGAACTTGCAGTATCAATTACAGAACCTTCGGGATCTCCAATTTCCCAATTATTATTTGTTCCTCCTGATGTCCAATATTGTGCTCCCTCAAAATCTTGATAATAAGGAAATGTTGATATTGTTGGCATAGAAACAACATCAAAAGTTATTGTATCGTTAAGATTTAAAGCATCTCCGGGATTTGAAACTACTACTACAAAGCTGTATGTGTTTACTGCTGACAAATCTACTGCTGTAGCAAATGTATAAGTTAATGTATCACCTGAAGCTATTGTGTCGGTAATAGTTTCGGTTACATAAGTTGAACCTCCGTCGCTTGAATAAGACACAGGAATACCTGTTTGTGATGCACTACCCGCATTAAATATTTTTACTGTAACAGTATCGCTTGATGACAATCCGCATCCACCAATAGGTGAAAGGTGTGTAATCATAGCTAAATCATTAGAAGGGCTATCGTAAACCATAAAATCGTCAAAAGCAACTCCATCGTAAGAGTTTACGGATCCATCTGATGCAAAATGAACTCTAAATTTAACTGCCGGTTTTCCGCCTAATGTATCTAAAGTATGTTTAACAGATAACCAAGAGCTACCGTTACCTGACCATCCTTGATCAGAAAGTCCTGAAATAGATGTATTATTATACCAGTTATTAGGGTCTCCAACAGCTCCTACTCTTAGCCATGTTGCTCCGCTATCAATTGACACTTGCAATTGTGCTCCGTCCCAACCGCTTTCGCTATTATACCAAAACTTAAACTCCACAATAGGTAAAGCTAAACTTGTAAAGTCAAAATAAGGACTTTCAACATAAGAATTTTCGCTATTGTTGTAATAAGATGACAAACCTGTCATCCATGAGTTTGAACCCGATGCCGCTGTATTTATTACGGAACCGGCAGGAGTTCCTAACGCCCAAGTAGAACTTGTTCCTCCACTTGTCCAAAAATTAGCACCCTCGAAATCTTGAATATAAGGGAAACTTGTTATTGTCTGCGATTTAACATTAAATACTATTAATGCTAAAAAAACAAGTAAAAAAGATGTAATTTGTTTCATAATGTAATTAAATTTTATATTTAAATAGCAAAAATATACAAATATTTTACACGAAGCAAGTTTTTAAATACATAATTAAATTTATATTTGTAAATAACTAATTAAACAAAATATAAAACTTATAATATTAATTACAAAATATAAATACATGAAACAATATATTTTATTATTTTTAAAAGGGCTTGCAATGGGAGCTGCAAATGTTATACCCGGGGTTTCGGGAGGAACTATTGCTTTAATTACAGGAATATTTGAAGAGTTAATAGATTCGATAAAGTCGCTTAATATTAAAGCTGCTAAATTACTTTTTACAGGAAAATTAAAAGAA
This sequence comes from Bacteroidales bacterium, assembly GCA_026985625.1. GTDB lineage: Bacteria > Bacteroidota > Bacteroidia > Bacteroidales > JAFGXI01 > JALSQC01. Next base: position 4,796 of record JALSQC010000292.1, read on the forward strand.
TTTACAGAACATATTAATTTTTATTTTTTAATATCGGTTTTTGCGGGAATAGGAATTAGTATTTTCTCGTTTGCGAAATTATTAGATTTTTTATTTAAAAATTATAATGTTTGGGTTTGGGCATTTTTTTTCGGATTAATTTTAGCCTCGGTTTATTTTGTTGCTAAAACTATAAGTAAGTGGAATTTATCGGTTATTTTATCGTTTTTAATCGGAACGTCTATTGCTATTATAATAACAGTGCTTACACCTGCATCACAAAACAATAATATATTTTATTTGTTTATTTGTGGAATTGTTGCCGTAATAAGCATGATTTTACCCGGATTGTCGGGGTCTTTTGTTTTGATATTAATGGGGAATTATCAATTGGTGATGATTGATGCTGTATCTACATTTAATTTAAAAATTTTAGCCCCAATAGCTTTAGGTGCAGTAATAGGTTTAATATCTTTTTCGCATATTTTATCGTGGATTTTTAACAAATTTAAAAATCAAACTTTAGCAACATTAGCTGGATTTATTTTAGGCTCGCTTGGTATTTTATGGCCTTGGAAAGATGAAATTACCAAAACATTTGGCGATAAAATAAAAGTTATAGGATATAATTGGCATATTCCCGAATCGTTAAATTCCGAAGTTATTTTTGCAATAGTGTTTATGATAATAGGTTATTTATCGATAATTATTATAGAAAAAACCGCAAATAAAAAGCAATAAAACTTATGAAAGATTTTTTAAAACTTACCGAGGAATTTTTAAACAATAATAATATTATTACAAGAAACAGTAGTTTTCTTTTAACTGTTAGCGGTGGTATAGATTCTACTGTTATGCTTGATGTTTTTTTTAAACTTAAAATAAATTTTGCTATTGCTCATTGTAACTTTAAATTGCGAGGCAAAGAGTCTGATAAAGATCAAAAATTTGTAAAAGAGCTTGCAATAAAATACAAAGCAAATTTTTATACTATTGATTTTGAAACCGAGAAATATGCAAAAGATAAAGGTATATCGACACAAATGGCAGCAAGAGACCTGCGCTATTTTTGGTTTGAGAAAATACGTTCCGAAAATAATTTTGATTTTATTGCTGTTGCTCACAACAAAAACGATGTTGCAGAAACAATATTACTGAATTTAGTTAGAGGAACAGGTTTAAAAGGTCTTACAGGTATTTCGCCTAAAAACAATAATGTTATACGTCCTTTACTTTTTGCATCGCGAGATGATATACAAAATTATCAAATACAAAATAATTTAAAATTTAGAGAAGATTCTAGTAATAAAAAAATAAAATATAAACGTAATAAAATTCGTCATAAAGTAATACCCGTATTACTAGAGATAAATCCTATGTTTTTTGACACTATGTTGCAAAATGCCAAAAGATTTACCGAAACTTATAACATTTTTAATAAGGCTGTAATTGACAAAAAATCAAAAATAATTGTCACGAACAACAATCAAACATTAATAAATATTAATGCTTTAAAAAAAGAGAGTTCGCCAAAAACTTTTTTATTTGAATATTTAAAGCCTTATAATTTTACCGACTCACAACTTGATAATATTTTATCGGCAATAAATTCCGAATCGGGAAAAATATTTTTATCTAATACCCATAAAATTGTAAAAGACCGTGATTTTTTTATTATATCTAATATTGAAAATACAACCGATAAAAGTTATTTTATATGTAAAACTGATAAAAATATTACAGAGCCTATAAATATCAGTATAGAAATTATAGATATTAATAAAAACTTTAAATTATCGAGAAAAAATAATATTGCAGACTTTGATTTTGATATTTTAAATTTTCCGCTAAAACTTAGAAAATGGAGAAAAGGTGATTTTTTTATGCCTTTAGGTATGAAACGTGCAAAAAAATTAAGCGATTTTTTTATTGACGAAAAAATTCCCGTCTCGGAAAAGGAAAATATTTGGATTTTAGAGTCAAAAGGAGAAATTGTTTGGATAGTAGGAAAACGTATTGACGATAGATTTAAAATTAGTAAAGACACAAAAAAAGTATTACGTCTAAAACAAAATTAAGGCAAATGTGTAAACAAAACCTCCTATTAACATAATAAATAATGTATAAGGAAAAATTTGTTTTGCTTTGAGTCCTGTAATTCCTAAAAGAGGTAAAGCCCAAAATGGCTGAATCATATTTGTAAGCTGGTCGCCATAGGCTAAAGCCATAATAGCTTTTTGCACCGGAACATTTAAGTTTTTTGCCGCATCAACAATAATGGGACCTTGAACAGCCCATTGCCCTCCTCCGCTTGGAACAAACATATTTACAATAGCCGAACTTATAAATGTATAAAGCGGAAATGTTGTTTGATTTGATATATTAATAAAAAAATTAGACATAACACTTGTTAGTCCTGAATATTTCATTATTCCCATAATACCTGCATATAGTGGAAATTGTATTAAGATTCCGGACGAACTTGATATGGATTTTGCCGTGGCTTTTAAAAATTGCGAAACATTTTTATGAAACCATAATCCCAAAGCAAATAATACCGTATTTATAAAATTTATATTTACTATAGATATATTTTTTATTGTAAAAATTTTATAAAAAATATCAACAGCCATAAGAATTGCAAATAATCTTAAAAAGACTATCGAATTATCTATTTTAATTTTTTTGTTTTTTTGTGATATATCTAAATTATTTTTTTTATCGATAATTGTTTTAATATTTATTTTTTCGGTATTAGTTTTTTTACTTAAAATGTATAATCCCAAAGCAACAAGAATAATTACGGTAAAAGCTGCAAAAATATTCATTGGTGAGAATATTGTTTTATTAATTGAAATTACTCCTATTTTATCGACTAAAAAATGGTTTGTTTCGGCAACTTTTAAAGGTGCAGAGCCTGATAATCCTCCGTGCCAAACCATTAAACCCGAGTATCCTGCCGCTCCAATTATTGCATAATTTATTTTAAAATTTTTATTTATTGAGTTTTCGGCAATTTTTCGGGTTATTATTGCTCCAAAAATTAAGGCTAATCCCCAATTTAAATAAGCAATTATCATTGTAAAAATACTAACTATTACAACTGCTTTTGATGTAGATGCTATATCTTTTATTAAAAAATTTATTATTTTGTCGATATATGGCGACAGGGCAAGTATATTACCAAGCACAAGCATTAACATCATTTGCATTGCAAACGATAAAAGCTCCCAAAGTCCTTTATCCCAAAACGATATTATTTTTAAAATATATTTAGGATTATTGTTAGTGTTTGTTAGCAAAAAAGCTAAAAATATTGTTAAAAACGTTATTATTATCGCCAAGCTAAATGGCGATGGCAATAATCGTTTTAATATTTTTAGTACTTTGTCGATAAAATAAATATTTTATTCCATAATTGCTTTTAATCCCGGCAATTCTTTACCCTCGATATATTCTAACAAAGCTCCTCCTGCTGTTGATATATACGATACTTGTTTATCGAATCCTAATTGATTAACTGCGGCAACAGAATCTCCTCCTCCGATTAATGAAAATGCTCCTTGTTTTGTTGCTTGGGCAACCGAGTGTGCTATTTTTAATGTTCCTAAAGAAAAATTTGGCATCTCAAAAACACCAATAGGACCGTTCCATATAATTGTTTTTGATTTTTTTATTACATCTGCAAATTTTACCGATGTTTTAATTCCTATATCAAGTCCTAACCAATTATCCGGAATATTATTTATATCGCAAATAGATATGTTTGCATTGTTATCGAATTTATCGGCTATAATTGTATCTACGGGTACATAAAGGTTAACTCCTTTTTGTTTTGCTTTTTTATAAATTTGTTTTGCTGTATCTAAGAAATCATCTTCTACTATTGAGTTTCCTATTTTTCCGCCTTGCGATTTTGCCATTGTATAAGCAATTCCTCCTCCTATAATAAGATTATCGACTTTGTCTAATAGCGATTCTATAATATTTATTTTTGTTGATACTTTTGAGCCTCCCATTATTGCCGTTAAAGGACGAACCGGGTTTTTAAGTGCTTTATCAACATTTTCGAGTTCGGATATTACAAGGTCGCCAAACATTTTGTCGTTTGGAAAAAATTTTGCAATTACGCTTACCGATGAGTGTGCACGATGCACAGCTCCAAAA
>JALSQC010000293.1 GCA_026985625.1 Bacteroidales bacterium
CCTCCAAATTGGTCGGCATAACCATCAGAAAATATATAAATAACATCGCCTTTTTGTAATTTTACTTTATGCTCGTCGAAATTCTGATTTTCGTCGATAGATGCTTTTCCTACTGAGAATCTATTACCTTTTATGATAATTAATTTATTGTTACGAACCAAGTAAAGAGGGTTCATTGCTCCTGCAAAAGTTAACTCTCTACTATTTCTGTCAATAACTATTAATGCCAAATCCATTCCGTCTTTAACATCGTTTTCGTCGGCATTTTTACTAAAAGTATCCGATACTCCTTTATTAAGCCGGTTTAATATCTCCGACGGATTGTTTACACCTTGTTCTTTTGTAATGTTTCTAAGCAAATCGAAACCTATTATCGACATAAATGCACCGGGAACACCGTGTCCCGTGCAATCTACTGCTGCTATAAATATTTTATCTTCTTTTTCGGCTACCCAATAAAAATCGCCACTAACAATGTCTTTTGGTTTATAAAAAATAAACGACTCGGGAAGTAATTTTTTTAATAAATATTCCGATGGCATAATGGCTTGTTGTATTCGTTGTGCATAATTTATACTATCGAAAATGCTTTTATTTTTTACCTCAAGTTCTTTTTTTTGTTTTTGAATCTCGAGCGATGCAAGTTGTTTTATTCTTAATAATTGCTGAGCTTTTCTTAGTTTCTTACTTTTTGATTTTATATACCAAAATATTATAATAAATGCTATTACAAAATACGATATATATGCATATATTGTTCGCCAAAAGGGCGGATTAACTATAATTGTAAGTTCTAATGGTTTTTTATTCCAAACCCTATCGTTATTAGAGCCTTCTATATAAATTTTATGTGTTCCGTATGTTAAATTGTAAAAAGATATAGAGTTTGTATTTCCCAAGTTTTCCCATTTATCGTTTTCGTTATTTTTATCTAATTTATATCTGTATGAGTTTTTTTTAGGATTTGTAAACTCAAGTGCTGCAAACTCAATATAAATATTATGGTCTTTATATGTTAAGTTAATTGTTTGTCCATTCTCGATATATTTACTAACTTCTCTTTTGTTATTACGATATTTAAATTTTGTAAATACCATATTTGGTATATTATAATTTTTTTTCATCGAGTCCGGAAAAAAGTAGTTTATTCCTTCGGTACCTCCAAAATATAATGTTCCGTCATGATTTCTAAAATACGAACCATGGTTAAATTCCAGACTAACCAAACCATCATCTTTCGTATATGAATATATTTTTTCTACAATATCGTTTATTTTTGCCAGCCCGTATCCTGTACTTACCCAAATATTATGATTATTATCTTCGAGAATAGCATAAATTAAATTACTTGGCATACCATTATTTGTTGTATAAGTAATAAACCTTTTGCTTTTATATGTTGTTTTGTTTAAGCCACTGCCTGTTGCTACCCAAATATTACCATAATAATCTTGATGTAATGCATAAACAGTGTTATTACTTAACGAATAAGGATTGTTTACATCGCTAAAAAATTTTATAAAGCTATTTGTTTCTTGATTATAAATATTAAGTCCGTTTTTTGTTCCTATCCATACTCTGTTTTTATCGTCTACAATAATTGCATAAACAAAATTTTCGCTAATACTCAAAGAGTCTTTAGAGTTATGATAAAAAGTATTTAATTGTTTTGTTAATAAATTATATGTTATTACTCCTTTCTCGGTTCCTATCCAAACTGTATGGTTATAATCTTCGGCAATTGCTGTTACACGATTATTTACAATAATGTCTTTATATATATCCGATACATCGTAAATAAATCCTGTTTTTTGGTCTAATAGCTCTAATCCCGAACGAGTTCCCAACCAAATATAACCATCGGATAGTTTTTTTATAACATGAACATAATCATTTTTTAACCTAAATTTATTTATTCTATTTTGAGACGAGTAATTAAATTTATCTTTTGTTTTAAGATTAATTACGTCCATACCTGCACCCCAATATCCCACATAAAATAGCGAATCGTTATCGATAAATAAACCTGCAATTTCTTTATACGACAAGCCATTACTTGTAGTCATCGATTTAAATT
>JALSQC010000294.1 GCA_026985625.1 Bacteroidales bacterium
CTTTCATAAATTGCCAAAAACCTTTTGCTCCGGCAGGAGATGTTATATTTTGCAATCCACTTTCGGCAACAGCCAAATATTTAAAATCGTCGGGTATATTATTTTGTTTTAAAATTTTTTCGATTAGCGGAAAATATCTGTGTTTACGTTTTAAAAATAACAAAGTTTGAGATTGCCAATAAGTATTTACTAAAAACTCGCGGTCGAGACTTTCTCGAACATCAATTAGTTCGGTAGGAACTTTTTCTCCTGCAAAAGTTAAATTATTTGGTAACTCAACAGCATAAATAGAGTAATTTTTTGGTAATTGCTCCGAAAATTTTTTGTCTTTATCTTTTTCGTTTTCGGTAAAACTTAAGTAATAAAACGAGCCCGGAACTATTAAAATAAACAATAATGAGAGAAATATTTTGTGTAAATTTATTTTCATATTTTTAAATTTATTTTTCTTTTGCAATTCGTGTAATTAAATAAAGAAATAAAAATACTAACAACGACGAGAATCCAAAAATATAAAAATAAAAATCGGTAAATTTGTCAATAAAGTTCATTATATAAACCGAAAAAGCATTAAATATAATTGATATTGTAAATAAAAGCAAAACAGCTTTTTTCTCGTTTAATCCTATGTAAGTTAAAAAATGCGTTGTATGGTCTTTCCCGCCTATAAAAGGCGATTTACCTTTTAATAATCGGTTTATAGTTACCGTAGTGGTATCTGTTAGTGGTATTATAAATGCCATTATAACAGCAATAAATTGTTGCGAGTTATAACCATAAGAAATTGTAACATTCGAGTTCCAAATATAAATAATCCCTAACGAAGCCAAAATTATTCCTAAAAATTGACTTCCGTTATCTCCCATATACATTTTTGCATTAAACCAATTATATTTTATAAATGTTATTAACGATGCTATAATTCCGATAATAATTATTGAAGAATATATATTAACAGGCTTAAGCAAAAAACTACTTATTAAAATATTTGATAATATACTTATTGATATTAATGAGGTTATAGAATCCATGTTATCTAACATATTAATTGAATTCATAATGCCAACAACCCAAAAAATAGTTAGCGAATAATTATATAAATTATTAGGCGATATTTTTATATATATATTAAAATTTATAAGCAAAATAGCAGCTACCAATTGCACAATAAATTTAAATATTGGCGATGTATTAATGATGTCGTCACTTAATCCCATTAAAAACGATATTGTAGCAGCAATTATAATTGCAACAAGAGATTCGTTTTGCGAAATATTAAAAGGCGGATAAATAAATATTGCTAAAGCTATAATAATAAAAATAGTATAAAAAGTAAAACCTCCGCTTACCGGTTTGTTTTGTACCCTCCATCGTATAGCAGAATTATTAGCCTTTTTTAATTTGTATTTTTCCGATTTTTTAAGAAAAAATCTATGTAAAAAAAAACTAACAATAAGCGCTACAAAAAAAACTATTAAATATATATATATGGAGCTTTTTAACATTTACTTTATTACTATTTTTGTAATCTGTTGTTGATGTTGTTTTGATAACTTAACAATATAGATGCCTGGTTCTAAATTCGATACGTCAATTTTTCTAATATTAGAAAAGTCGTTAAGATTAATAGTTTTTACAGTTTTTCCCAAAACATTTACAAACTCTACTAATAAATCTCCCGTATATTTAACTTTCGAAAAAATGGTTATTACATCTTTTGCAGGACAAGGATAAACATTAAAAAACTTTGATTCTTGATATTTTATAATGTCATTGGTAGGCGAAGGATTCCAAATAGAATCAGCCCATTCCGGGTGATCAATAAATGGATTTCTGTTATGTTGATAATCGTTATAAATAACATTATTACGATTTGCCTCAAAATTATCTACAGGATCATCGTGATTCCATTGCAAAAGGGTAGAAAGTTTTCCGAAAAAAGGTTCTGTTCCATTAGGAGCCGAAGGAATATAATCAACCAATTCAAGGTCAGGTTCTCCGTTATCGCCTTCGTATCTAACAGCCATATAAAACATCATTCTGGCAACATCACCTTTAACAGCATCACGAGGTTCC
>JALSQC010000295.1 GCA_026985625.1 Bacteroidales bacterium
ATATTTTTTATCTATATCATTTAACAGGCTATTTATGTTTTTGTTAAGTATTGGATGTGTTAAATTGTTTGCTATTTCGTTAAGTGGTTCTAAAACAAATAACCGTTTGTGCAATAATGGGTGTGGAATTATTAATTCGTTTGATTTATATATTATATTATTGTAAAACAATATATCTATATCTATAATTCTATCGGAATAAACATTATTATTAGTTTTTGTTTTTCTTCCTATTTTTTTTTCAATAAATTGTGTTTGTTTAAGCAAATCTAGAGGCGATAGTTGTGTCTTTATTTCAATGGCTTGATTTATAAATTTATTTATTGACTCAAAACCCCAAGGTTCAGAATAAAAATATGTTGAATATTTTTCTATATCTCCAACATATTTTTTTAATAAATCTTTTGCATTATTAAGATTTTGTTCTTTGTTTCCAAGATTTGAACCTAAAAGAATATAAGCTGTATTTATCACTTTATATTATTAAAGAACATCATTAAAGCTAACCAATATTCTTTGTTTGTTTTACACGATTTCCATAATGACTTTGAACCGTGTTCTCCAATTCCTGTTTTAGGCGAAAAAATAGTTTTATATTTTGTGTCAACAAAAGCTGTCATTTCCATAACATACGATATTTCTCTCTGAGAACAAGCAAAAAACGTTGGTTTTGAGAGTTTTTTTAAAGATTCTTTCATATTTATTTGAGGCTTAAAGTATTCGCCCGGACTAAATGCTACAATGGCTTTTACTCTTGGGTCTTTTTCTCCTACAAGCAAACATAACGATGCAGAGTATGAACTGCCCAAAATAACGACTTCTTTATTGCTTTTATGGTAAGCCCAATCAATAGCTGCAATTATATCTTGTTTTGCATCTAACATTGAATTGTTTTTTCCTAATTTTTTTGCAAGAGCAGCTGTTTGGTTGGTAACAAAATTTACCTCGTCGCCCGAACGTAAATCTACAGCTAAAATATTATATCCTAATTTTATCATTTTTATAGCTGTTTCGCGATATTCTCCCTTGCTATATCCTGCTTGATGAAATAAAATTAAATAAGGTAATGTGGAGTCTACCTCGTAAAGATTTGCCGTAATTTTTAACCCATCGGCGGCATTAAAAGTAACTGTTTCTTGTGCTTTAGATATTGTTGTTACGAACAATATGCCAATAATTGCAAATATTATTTTTTTAGTTCTCATCATAAATAAAATAAAGTAGAATAATTCTACTTTACAAATACTATGCTAAACTGTTTCTACCAAAACAATAACTTTGTTATTGTTTGTTTCAACAACTCCCGATGTAATATCAAAAAATTGCTCTTTATTGTTATTATCAACAATTTTTATTTTTCCTTGTTCGAGTGTTGAAATAATGGGAGCATGGTTATTCATTATTTCAAAAGAACCATTAACTCCCGGTAGTTTTATTATTTTAGCTTCTCCGCTAAATTCGTTTTTTTCTGCAGTATATATTTCAACAAACATAGTATATTAATTTTTAGCTTCGGCTAACATTTTTTTACCTTTTTCGATTGCTTCTTGAATATTTCCAACTAAGTTAAATGCTGCTTCGGGGTATTCGTCAACTTCGCCGTCCAAAATCATATTAAAGCCTAATATTGTTTCTTCGATAGGAACTAAAACTCCTTTTAATCCTGTAAATTGTTCTGCTACATGGAATGGCTGAGATAAAAATCTTTGAACACGTCGAGCTCGATGCACAACTAACTTATCTTCCTCTGACAACTCGTCCATACCAAGAATTGCTATTATATCTTGTAGTTCTTTATATTTTTGTAGTATGTTTATTACTCTTTGTGCTGTTTCGTAATGTTCTTTTCCTACAATTTCTTCGGTTAATATTCTTGATGTAGAATCTAACGGGTCAACGGCAGGATATATTCCTAATTCTGCAATTTTTCGGTTTAATACCGTTGTGGCGTCTAAGTGAGCAAATGTTGTAGCAGGAGCAGGGTCTGTTAGGTCGTCGGCAGGAACATAGACTGCTTGAACCGAGGTTATTGAGCCATGATTAGTTGATGTAATACGTTCTTGCATAACACCCATT
>JALSQC010000296.1 GCA_026985625.1 Bacteroidales bacterium
ATAAAGTTGGTCACCTTTTTGGAATTGTATTTCGTGGGTTGTAAAGTTATCCATTTTCTCGTAAATGGCTATTGGCATTTTGTCGGGTTTTATTTCATACAGAAATTTTGAATTTTTAATTCTTAATTTTGAATTGTCGAATAACTTAACAGTATTATTACTTTCATCTTTAATTTTTAATTCTTCATCTTTAATTATATACAGAGGATTATTAGCCCCCGAAAACTGAACAATATTTGTTTCGTGGTCAATGGAGATTATTGCCATATCCATTCCGTCTTTTTGCTCGCCACTTTCGCCTGTTTGCTTTAAGGCCTTTATTATTTCTTTTCGCAGTTTACGAAGTATTACGCCTGTATGGGTAACATATTCTTTTTGCACAATTTCGCGTAAAAACGATGTTCCAAGCATACTCATAAATGCTCCCGGAACACCGTGTCCCGTGCAATCGGCTGCTGTAATTATTGTATGATTTTCGATATGTGCCCACCAGTAAAAATCGCCGGAGACTTTGTCTTTTGGCTTAAATAATACAAAATGGTCTGATAAATATTTTTTTAACAGTTTCTCTTCAGGCAAAATTGCACTTTGCAAGCGTGTGGCGTAATTTATACTTTCGGAAACTTCGTGATGTATTTCCTCAATTTTTTCTTTTTGGTGTTCTATCTCATCGCGTTGTGCAGTTATTTCTTTGTTTTGTTTTGCAAGAAGTTTATTTGCTTTTTGCTTTTGCCTATAACTTCTTATTACAAAAACCATTACAACAATAATTAGTATTAAAAACGATAATATAAATATTAATTGGTATGTTCGTTTCTCGGTTAAAATACGGTCTTTTTCGAGTTTATATTTTTGTTGTTTTATTATTTTTTCTTTTTGCACGGTTTTGTATTTTGTTTCTATCTCGGCTAATTGTTTATGTTTTTCTTTATTAAATATCGAATCTTTTAACAGGTAATAAGAATCTAAGTAATTATATGCATAATTATATTCTCCAATATTTTTATTACTTAGTGCTAATCCTTTATAATCGGTAACAATTATTTTTTTATAATCTATTTCTTTTGCTATAGGCAAACTTAAGTTATAAAATTTTATTGCTTTTTTATAGTCCTGCATATTAACATAAACATCTGCTATTAAGCTGTATATAAGAGCTATCCTGATTTTTGCATCAATCTTAATTGCTATTTTAAGAGCATCGTTATACGATTTTATGGCTTTATCGTATTCTTTTGTTTCTTTATAAATCTCGCCAATATTTAGTAACGACAGGGCAATTCCTTCTTTATTGTTTATTGCATAATATAATTTATATGCTTTTTTATGGTATTTAAGAGCTTTTGCAATATTATTTGTCTGATAATAAATATTTCCCAAGCCGGTTACTGCGGCGGCAATACCTATAGTATCGTGTTCTTGTTCGCATATTTTATTGCAAATTTCGTAATGTTTTAATCCATCTTTATATTTTCCCCAATTTATAAAAACATTTGCTATTCCTATGTGTGTATAAGCTTCGCCGACCCTATTTCCTGTTGCTTTTTTTAAGTCTAAAGCTTTTTGATAATAATTTAATGCTTTTTCGTAATCACTTTTAAATTTATATATATTTCCTATCTCGTTATAGACTTTTGATAGTTCTTTTTTGTTATTTAAATATTTATATAATTCTAATCTTTTTTTATAAATCTCAAGTGATTTTTTATAATCGCTTTTATCGTAGAAATAATAATCAGATACTTTTGTATATGTAACGGCAAAGAATTTTATTAAGTTTTTATTTTTTGTTGTATCGTTTAAATAGTTTTTATATAATTTATCGGCTAATATTAATAAGTTATTATATATGCTATCTTTTTTATTTTCGGATATATTGCTGTTTTGTTTTAAATACGAAACATAAATTATTATTTTACTTGTATCTTGTTTTGTTTGTGATAATTTTAGATTTAACGAATCAATTTTTGTTGCTAATAAATTAAAACTATTTACTAATAAAATTAATATTATTATATACTTTTTTATGTAACAATTAACATTTTGCATTAATATTTATTTAATAACTTT
>JALSQC010000297.1 GCA_026985625.1 Bacteroidales bacterium
TTATATAGATAATATTATGCTACGCGAAGCAGATTTAGATGTTTACAAAAAATATAAAAAATCTAACACGCTTATGTTTAATAATTTTTTTATTAAAATAAATTAATTTATTTTTTGTAGCTAACGCTTTCGAGAATGATTTAACGTCAATTTGTAAACGGCCAAACTCCAACGAGATATTTATTGGTGGCGAGTTTAAAAATATATTTGTAGCATCAACAAAAGATGGCTCGGAGTTCTCTTATAGTGTTTTGATATTTCTGAGGCAGATGGTAAAATATATTTATTAGCAAAAGATTATTCGGTTGCAACGGTAGGCCAAACAGGAAAAATATTAAGAAAATTTATCGTAGATAATTCAACAGGAGATGGTTTTGGTGTTTACTATTATAACGGATTTAAGAAAAAAGAAGACAGGAATAAAGAAGTTGAAATCATTAACTTTGTACTTTCTACATTAAGTATGGATAAAATAGATTTAGAAACATAAATTGGAAAGTCAGATTTTTTGTTAGGAGTTTTAGAAACAAAAGAAGAAGCAGAGAAATTTAAAAATGCTTTAGATGCAAAACATTTAAGCTATTTAGTTAAAATTGCTCCTGTAGAATAGAATAGGTTAAAATACATAAAAACTTAGTAGAAGTTATTTGCTTGTAAAAATACATTAAAAAACGTCCTCGTTTGTGACGAGGACGAGAGAGGTTTTATTATTTATTTTTTAGAATTTGTAATTTTAGATTCTGTTTCAGATTCAGTTATTTTCTTTTTTTCTTCCGGAGATATAAGTTTTTTCATTTTTTTCTTCATTTTCTCTGTCTTGAAAAATTCATTAGATTTAAATGTTTCAAAATCTTTATCGGTAGGGTATAATTTACTTACTTCTTGATTAATAAAATTATTATCTTTATATTCATTTTTTACTATTGTGTTTTCATATCCTTTTACTTTTCCTATTGCAATCCAATTAAATGTTCCATTAGAAATATTATTACTTGAAATAACTTCAAAACCATTTATGTTTGTATTTGTAACTACAACTGTACCTATGTTTGTAGATGTGGGTGTAACTATTACAATTATAGGTTCATTTGTTGAAACTGTTGACGAAAATGAATTATCGAAATTAATACTTGCTGTACCATTTGTTAATGTTCCTTGCCCAACAGCTTGTATATTTACATTATTTGATACCATTGTATATGTAGGAATATTATTTCCTTCGCCGTCATCTACTAACATTGCTTCGTATCCATTTCTTATAACAGAACCATCAAAATATGCTGCAGGAGAATTTGTTGAATTATCTCCAATGCTTAACAAACCTAATTCTTTTGATATTGTAACCATACCTATTTTACCCCCTATTGAATTTACACCTACCATACCTTTTGCAAGTAAACCCCCGGAATATATATTATTATTAAGCCCTTTATAATAATTACCAGAATACCCCTCAGCCCTAATTCCGTAATAGCCCCCATTGAACCATCCTCCATAACCCCAGTAGTTATCAGGCCAACAGTGTCCAAATACACCTATACCATCATGATCGTGAGGAGGATTATCCCAGCCTTGTACGGCTGCATTATAAACAGTATTAGAACTTATTCCATTAACATCGTAAGTACTATTTCCATATACAGCTGCGGTTGTATAGTCTTGAGTGGTAGATGTTGTTCCATTATATCCATAAATTCCATCTCCACCTGTTACATTTACATAACCATAAACACCATAACTGCTATGTCCTCCTCCATAAACAGTAGAATAAACACCCATATAAGTATCTGTTCCTGTAGGATCAACTCTACTTCGTAAGCCTATATACCCTCCTTTAAAATATCCTCCATATCCATAATAGTCTGTAGTTGCACATTCGCCATATACAGCATAATTATCTGCATTTGCCTCTGTACTTATAAAACTACCGACTCTATTTAAACTACCATCGGTAACAGTGAGTTTAAAAGAAGGACTTGTTGTTCCAATACCAACATTTCCCGTATTTGTAATTCTCATTCTTTCGGTACCATTTGTTCCAAAAATTAATGAATTATTTTGTCT
>JALSQC010000298.1 GCA_026985625.1 Bacteroidales bacterium
TTTAAATTGGAAATTTATAAATTTGCCATCGAACGATTTAAAAAAGTATGCATTAAAAAGTATAAAGAATAACGAGGCAATGTATGCTTCTTGTGATGTTGGAAAACAACTTGATATAGACGATGGAGTTTTAGATGTTAATAATTATAACTACTCGGCATTATTTGGTGTTAAATTCGGTATGGATAAAAAACAACGAATTATAACACACGAGAGTGGCTCTACTCACGGAATGGCTCTTGTTGCCGTTGATGTAGATAAAAACGAAAAGCCAACATACTGGCAATTCGAAAACTCGTGGGGAAAAAGTCGTGGACACAACGGATATCTTACTTTTACCGATAAATGGTTCGACGAGTATATGTTTAGAGTTGTTGTGCTTAAAAAATTTATCGACGAAAAAACACTTAAAATATTAAATCAAAAACCAATAATGTTACCACCTTGGGACCCAATGTTTAAATCAGATAATTAAAATTAATGACTAATTGGTTAGAACGAACATCGTTGCTTTTTGGAGATAAAGCCATTAACAGTTTAAAAACAAAAAATGTATTAATAGCAGGACTCGGAGGGGTGGGAGCGTATGCCGCCGAATCGCTTTGCCGTTCGGGTATAGGTAAAATAACAGCCATAGATAACGATAAATTTACCGAATCTAATAAAAACAGGCAGATTTTGGCATTAAATTCAACAATAGGAAAACAAAAAACCGAAGTCCTAAAATCGCGATTAATAGATATAAATCCCGATATTGATATTAATATTATTAACGATTATATCGACGAAAATAATATTGCAAATATAATTAAAAGCAATAATTTTGATTTTATTATTGATGCTATAGATACAATATCGCCAAAATTTAATTTAATAAAAAATGCTGTCGATAATAATATAAATATTGTGTCGTCGATGGGAGCCGGCGGAAAAATTAATCCTACAATGGTAAAAATAGCAGATATTTCAAAATCGTATAATTGTAAATTGTCGCGAACAATAAGAAAACGCTTGCACAAAGTAGGTATTTATAAAGGTTTTAAAGTGGTTTTCTCGCCCGAAGATATAAACTCTAAATCAATAAAATTTATAGATGAAAAACATAAAAAAACTACACTTGGAACAGTATCGTATATGCCTGCAATATTTGGGTTGTATTGCTCGTATGTTGTTATAAATGAATTAATTAATAAATAATGAAGAATATTATATTTATAGTTGTTGCAATATTTCTTTTTTCGTGTAACAACAAAAATATCGAAAACAAAACACAATATATTAAAAATGCAGGATTTGCACACGGAACAACATATCATATTATATATAAATCGGATACAAACTTGATACGTAATTTAGAGGAACAAATGCATAATGTCGATAAATCGTTATCTACTTTTGACAGCTTATCTACAATATCACGAGTAAGTAAAAACGATACAACTATAATACTCGATACAATGTTTATAAAAGTTTTTAACGAGGGAAAACGAGTTTATAAAATAACCGGAGGTGCTTTTGATATGACTGTTGCCAACCTTGTAAATGCTTGGGGATTTGGGTTTAAGAAATTTGCAAATATAGATACAAATTTTATAGATAGTTTGTTAAGATATGTTGGCTTTGATAAAATAAATATAGTTAACAACAAAATAATAAAACAAAATAAAGCCATTACATTAGATGCCAGTGCAATAGCAAAAGGATACTCGGTTGATGTGGTTTCTAAATATTTAGAATCGCAAGGCATAACAGATTATTTGGTAGAAATAGGGGGAGAGGTAAGAACAAGTGGTGTAAACGAGAATAACGAGAAATGGCGTATAGGAATAGATAAACCTATTGACGATAGTTTGGCAATTGACGAACAAATTCAACAAATAATTGAACTGCAAGGAAAAGCAATAGCAACATCGGGCGATTATCGAAAATTTTATTATAAGAACGGAATAAAATATTCGCATACAATTAATCCTAAAACAGGTTTTCCTGTTAATCATAATTTGTTAAGTGCCTCGGTAATAGCAAATAATTGTATGACTGCTGATGCTTTTGCTACA
>JALSQC010000299.1 GCA_026985625.1 Bacteroidales bacterium
CGAGATAGAACATAACATTTGGAATATTGCCGATAGTTTATTGCTTAACTCTTATTATTTTAATCAATATGAGTTTTTTATATTGCCTGTTGATAGTGCAAAGTTTAAATTATTTGCAAATTATAAAAATAGAACCGATTTTTTGCCAAAAAATAATGTTTTAAGTAAAAATTCAAATGCACAAGATTTATTGCTTGGTTATAATTTGGCAAGTAACAAAACTCTAAATTTAAAAACAATAGTAAATTACCGAAATTTATCGCTAATTGACACCCTGTTATCTACAATAAATCCTGAAGATAATTTAAACGGAAGATTAGAATACGGATTACATATATTAAAAAATACAGTTTCGGTATCAAGTTTTTATGAGATAGGTTCGGGCTTAGAGGTTAAAAAAGAATTTTCGTATATCGAGGTAAATCAAGGACAAGGTGTTTATTCGTGGACAGATTATAATGGTAACAATGTTAAAGAATTAAACGAGTTTGAGGTTGCTGCTTTTCAAGACCAAGCTAATTATATTAGGGTATTTATTCCTACAAATAATTATATTAAAACGCATTACAACCAATTTAATCAGGTTATTAATATAAATCCTTTTAGAGTATGGCGAAAAAAGAAAGGAATAAAAAAGTTTATATCTCATTTCTCAAATGTATTTGCATATAATGTCGATAACAAAATATCAGAAAATACATTTTACAGTGTTTTAAATCCATTTACATCAGATATAAATGATACAAATTTAATGAGTTTTAATAATTCTGTTCGAAACATTTTTACATTTAATAAAACAAGTCAGTATTTTTCGATAGATTATATTTTACAACGAAACACAAATAAATTATTAATGATAAACGGATTCGATAGTCGCGATAATTTTTTGCACGGATTAAATGTTAGATGGAATATATTACGAAAATTTACATTATTAAGCAAATCGACAATAGGTAATAAACTTTTTAAATCGGAGTTTTTTTCGTCTAAAAATTATAACATTAAATACTTTAGTGTTGATAATAAATTTAGTTTTCAACCAAATACGGTATATCGAATAAGTTTATTAAATAATTATACCAAAAAAAATAACGAAACAAGCGAACAACTCGAGTTAAATAAATTTGGAATAGAATTGCGCTACAGTAAAGTAAAAAAAGGAAATATGAGTTTAACGTTTAATTACATAAAAATAGATTATCCGTATAAAACAAATAACTCGTTAGCCTTTGAAATGCTACAAGGCCTAATGCCCGGTAATAACTTGACTTGGGAAATTATTTACCAACGCAGCCTGTCAAAAACATTAATGTTGAACATAAATTATAACGGTAGATATTCTAACGATAATAAAATAATTCATACCGGAGGAATACAGCTAAGAGCATATTTTTAAAAATTAAATTAAAAAAACTAAAAAAATTTATATATTTGTGTAATTTTATAAATGACAATGTCATACATAATTATTTTTACATAAAAAATAAATTAATAATTTTAATCGAAAATATAAAAATTTAAACAGATGAAAAGAAGTATAATATTTATGTCGGCAGCAATAGTAATTGCAATGATTAGTTGTAAACCAAAAGACACAAGACCTCCCGAGATATATTTAACCGGAGGCGACGAGGTAAACGTAGTTCTAAACAAACCATACAAAGAATATGGTTATACAGCTCAAGATAATGTTGACGGAGATGTAACCAGCAAAGTTGAGGTTACAACCGATTTGGCAACAAATGATAATACCATATACGGAAATACATCGTTAAAAGGTGATTATACAGTAACATACACTGTATCTGATAAAGAAGGTAACCAAGGAACAAAAACAAGAACAGTTCACGTTCTTAACCAAGCAAAAAAATATGCAGTTCCGTATTGGGTAGATAAAACAAGCGAGCTAAACCCAGAAATAAGCCCCGATTATACTCATAAAAATTACGAGGTTACCGAAGATAAAAAAGTAAATAATAGAATTATTTTTGGCAAATTGGCAGGACTTGTTGGTGGTATATACGGCGATATATATTACAATAGCACAAAA
>JALSQC010000300.1 GCA_026985625.1 Bacteroidales bacterium
AAAATTTTTACAAAGTCGCGGGTTATTTTTTTTGCTCTATCATCGAAACTTCCTGCACTACCTACCCAAAAAAGATATTCGGGTGTTTTGTTTTGTGCAAATAGTTCTGCCATTACCGGAACTTTTATTAGTCGTTTATTTTTTGTCATATTTTTTTGTTCTATTCGTTAATGTATAAATTTTCTGCCCATTTTAATCTGTCGGTTGGGGGGTATTGCCATGGAGCTCCGTTGTTTTCGATATTTGTTGACATTGAGTTTAGTAGCGATGGGGCTTTTGATTCTTCCATAAATATATATCTTCGCATTTCTAAAATAAGGCTTGGATGGTCGATGTTTACGGGGCATTCTTGTGCACATGCGTTACAGGTTGTGCATGCCCATATTTCTTCTTCGCTTATATAATCTCTTAATAATGATTTATTGTCGTTGTATGTTTTTCCTTTTTTTCTAATTCCCGGTGATTTTTCGTTCATTCTTGCTCTAAAATCAATCATTATTTTTCGTGGCGATAATAATTTGCCGGTTATGTTTGCAGGACAAACAGATGTGCATCTTCCGCATTGTGTGCATGTTAACGAGTCGGTATAGTTTTTCCATGTTCCGTCTTCTACATCTTTTAGTCCAAAACGTTCTATTTCAGAGTCATTAATATTATCATCTATTGGTGCATTGGGGTCTAACATTAGTTTTACTTCGTTTGTAACGGATTCCATATTTGTCATTTGTGTTAATGGTGTAAGTCTGCTAAGGTAAACATTTGGCAATGACATAAATACATGAAAATGTTTTGAGTATGGTAAATAGTTTGCAAAAAAGAATATTAATATTATGTGTATCCACCAGTTTGCCTCTAAAATTATTTTTAATTTGTCGTTTGATATTCCGTTAAATAAAACCGAAAGGTATTTGCTTACGGGATAAACTCCTATTTGATTGTTTGGATTTAGACTTACGTAAGCCATATTCATTAATTGTAACGATAGCATTAATAATAGTATTAAAAGTAATGCAAAGCCTGCATCTTTGTGTGCTTTATGTGTCATTTCAACGCCTTGAAAGCGTTTTATTTTCATAAAGTATCGCCGTATAAGGAATATTATTATTAATATAAATATTACAAAGGCAAATATATCGCCGGTTGCTATTAAGAAATCGTAAAAAAATCCAAAAAATTTAAGTATTCGGTCTTGTCCTGTTAGTCCGTCTAATAACATCTCGAAAGAGCCGAATGTTATTGCTAAGAATCCCCAAAATACTAATGCGTGTAAAAATCCTATTAACGGAAAGCGTAGTATTTTTTCTTGTGCAAATCCTATTTGAAAAAGGCGTTTTATACGTTTTCCGTGTTGATTTACGGGATATGCTTTTTTTAAAAATTTGATGTTTTTAAAAATTATCGAAACCGAGTAGGCAAAAACACCTAAGGCTATAAGGGTTACAATTATAAATATTATTTGTTTTACAGGCATTATTTTTATACTTTAGTTATAAGTATCCAAATATAATAATATGTTAAGATAATTTTTATGCTATAAAACAATTTAAAAGGTTTTATATAGCTTTTTAGTGTTATTTTTTATCGTATTATTTTAAATACGTTGTTGTTGTCGATTTTTATTATGCTTGATTGTTGTTGTTTTGTTAAATCGTTTTGACGATATTTAATTATGTAATCTACTTGTTTTTTTATTTTATCTGAAATTTCGTAAAAATTTAACGGTGCTTTTTCGCCTGATATATTTGCCGATGTGGATACTATTGGTTTTCGAAAATAGTCTAATAGTTTTGATGTAAATTCTTCGGTTGTTATTCTAATTGCTATTGATTTATCGTCGGCAATTAGGTTTTTGGCAATGTTTTTTGCTTTTGAGTATATTATTGTTAGTGGTTTATCGGTAACTTCGATTAAGTTATATGCTATATCGGGAACTTGCTCGACGTAACGTGATATTAGGTTTTGGTTGTTGAGTAAAATAATCATACTTTTTGTTAGTTTGCGATTTTTTATTTTATATATTTTTTCTACGGCTTTTGTGTTTGTAGCGTCGCAACCTATTCCCCATATTGTATCGGTAGGATATAGTATAATTCCTCCGTTTTTTAAAATTTCTACGGCTTTTTTTATTTCGTTAATCATTTTTAATAATAATCTTTTTTATAAAATAGCTTGTTATAATGCCTGTAGTTATACCAAGTAATGCTCCTCCCAGTATATCTAATGGATAGTGAACTCCTAAGTATATTCTGCTGTATGATACTAATAGTGCTATTGCAAACATTAAAAAACTTATTTTTTTTTGTTTAAAAATAAGTGATACTGTTGTTGCAAGTGTAAAAAAATTGCTTGCGTGAGACGATACAAATCCATATTGTCCGCCACAACGATTGTTAACAAGGTGAACTATGTTTTTTATATTAATATTATGGCAAGGTCGATATCTTAAAAATACGTTTTTGAAAAAGTGTACTGATATTTGGTCGGATATTACTATTGCTATTATTAGTGATATTGTAATAAATATTCCTTTTTTTGTTCCGAATTTTTTAATTATCAGATATATTATAATTAAGTAGAGAGGTATCCATATTAGTTTATTGCTTAGCCAAAACATTATAAAATCGAAAAACGAATTATGTAACCCGTTAAGGAACAGAAATAGTTCGGTATCGATTTGTTTTATTAGTTCCATTTGTTAAAATGTTTTTTCGTTAAGGGTTTTCCAAAGAAGGTCTTTAAGTTCGGTTAGTCCTAATTTTGTTATTGATGATATAAATATTGAGGGTATATTCGGTAAATCTTTTTTAATTTCGTGCATAAGTTCGTTGTCTAACATATCTGATTTTGTAATTGCAAGAATTCGGTTTTTATCTAATAGTTCGTTGTTGTATTTTTTTAGTTCGTTTAGTAATATTTTGTATTCGGCTTTAATGTCGTTGCTATCTGCGGGGATCATAAATAATAGTATTGAGTTGCGTTCGATATGTCGCAAAAATCTATGTCCTAATCCTTTGCCTTCGCTGGCTCCTTCGATGATTCCGGGGATATCGGCAATTACAAATGATTTAAAGTCTCGGTATTTAACAATACCGAGGTTTGGAACCAGTGTTGTAAATGCATAGTTTGCAATTTTTGGTTTTGCTGCGGTAATTGCCGATAGTAATGTTGATTTTCCTGCATTTGGGAATCCTACCAGTCCTACGTCTGCTAATATTTTTAGTTCTAATATATTCCAACCTTCGGAGCCTTCTTCGCCGGGTTGCGAGTATCGAGGGGTTTGGTTTGTGGCCGATTTAAAATGAAAGTTTCCGAGTCCGCCACGTCCTCCTTTGCGTAATATTTTTTGTTCGCCGTGTTTTGTTATTTCAAATAATATTTCGTTTGTTTCGCGGTTTCGGGCTACTGTTCCCAATGGCACTTCTATAATAATATCTTTTCCGTTTGCTCCTGTGCTTCGGCTAAGACTACCATTTCCTCCGTTTTCGGCAAAAATATGTTTTTGGTATCTTAGGTGCAATAGTGTCCATAGTTGTTTGTTTCCTTGTAGAATTATATGTCCGCCACGTCCTCCGTCGCCTCCGTCGGGTCCGCCTTTACGGGTTAGTTTATCTCTGTAAAGATGTGATGAGCCTGCTCCTCCGTTTCCCGAACGGGTAAAAATTATTACGTGGTCGACAAAATTTGAGTTTGGCATTAATTTATTTTTTTTATTATTTGATTAAATACTTCGTCTATTTTTTTACTTGCGTTTATTGTAATTATATTTTTATTTTTTTTGTAGTAGTTTATAATTGGTTTTGTAATTTCGTTGTATATGTCTAAACGGTGTTTTATTGTGTTTTCGTCTAAGTCGTCTATTCTGCCATATATTTTTCCTCTGCGAATCATTCTTTTTTTTACTGTTTCTTCGTCTATATTAAGGTCTATTACTGCTTCTATTTTAAGATTTTTTTCTTTTAACATTTTATCAAATATTTTTGCTTGACTTAATGTTCGTGGAAAACCATCGAAAACAAATCCGTTTTTTTTGTTTTTATCTAAAAAATCGGCTATTATGTCAATAATAATTTCGTCGGATATAAATTCTCCTTTGTCTATTATATTTTTGGCTATTTTACCAAGTTTTGTGTTTTTTGATATTTCTTGACGCAATATATCTCCTGTAGAGATATGTATAAGATTGTATTTTTCGGCAAGTTTTGATGCTTGCGTTCCTTTTCCTGCTCCGGGCGAACCAAATATAATAAAATTTTTAAGGTCTTTGTTGTTTACATCGTCGACAAGCGTGTATATATTTTCGAGATTTCTGCCGTATCCATCATAGTCTAAACCATAACCTACAATAAAATCGTTAGGTATTTCCATACCTATGTAATCTATTTTAAAGTCTTTTTTATATGCCATTGGCTTAAAAACAAGTGTAGCTATTTTTATTTCTTTGGGTTCGTATCCTCGTAGTTGCATTATAATATGTTCGAGGGTATTGCCTGAATCTATTATATCTTCGATTATTACTAAAGTTTTGTCTTTTATAGATTCGTTTAATCCTATTAATCTTTTTATTTTTCCGCTTGATGATAAGCCATCGTAAGATGCTAATTTAAGAAATGTTATTTTTGACGGAAAGTTTATTTTACGAAATAAATCGGCTGCAAAAATAAACGAGCCGTTTAGTATTCCTAAAAATACTACATCTTTATTTTTAAGGTCGTTATTTATTCTTGCGGCTAATCCGTTAATAATATCACTAATTTGTTTTGCTGTAATGGATATTTCAAATTCCTTATCTAAAACTGTTACTCTATTATTCATTTTTTTACATTTTTTTACGAAAATATTATAAATTTTATTTTTTTTACGAAAATACAAATATTTAAAGTAATTTTATTTTTTTTATAAATTATTATAAATTTTAATTAGCTATGCAAGCACAAGTAAGTATAATAATGGGAAGCACATCGGATTTACCGGTTATGGAAAAAGCTGCAAAAATATTAAACGAGTTTAAAATTCCTTTTGAGATTAATGCTTTGTCGGCACATAGAACTCCCGAAAAGGTTGAAGAATTTGCAAAAAATGCACAAGAGCGTGGCATAAAAGTTATTATTGCCGCTGCGGGTATGGCTGCTCATTTGCCGGGTGTTATTGCGGCAATGACAAGTATTCCTGTAATTGGGGTGCCTATTGATGCTACATTAAAAGGTATTGATTCTATTTTTTCGATATTGCAAATGCCTCCGGGTATTCCTGTTGCTACAGTTGGTGTAAATGCTGCTCAGAATGCAGGTATTCTTGCTGCTCAAATTTTAGCCGTAGGTAATAACGAGATTAATAAAATATTAATTGCTTACAAAGAGAGTCTTAAACAAAAAATTGTAAAGGCAAACAACGATTTGGCAAATGTAAAATTTGAGTATAAAACTAATTGATTTAATTCTTAATTTTTATACCATAACCATTTCCAAAGTTCGCGGTAATTTACTTTTTTTCCGTACATTAATATTCCTGTCCGGTATATTTTTGAAGCTAATTTTGTTGTTAACAAAAATGTTATTATAAGTATAGCCATTGATAAAATAACTTGCCAATAAGGTACGCCAAATGGGATACGAGCCATCATTATTACGGGTGATGTTAACGGAATTATTGATCCCCAGAATGCAATTTGTCCGTCGGGATTTGTTAGTATGCTTTGTATCATTACAATTGATAGTATTAATGGTATTGTTATTGGCATCATAAATTGGTGTGTGTCGGCTTCGCTATCGACTGCCGAGCCAACTGCTGCAAATAACGATGCGTATAGTAAGTATCCTCCTATAAAATAAAACAAAAACGAACCGAGTATAACTATCCAATCTATTGCTTTCGCAACCGATAACATATCTTTAACCTCTTGTATATTAAGGTTTTTGCCTACGTCTTGTTGTGTTGTTTGTTCGGTGCTTAAAATACTTTGGGCTTGTTCTTGTTGAATATATTCGGGTTCGGGCATAAATATGCTTTGCGATATATTTACAAGTGCAAAAGTAAGTATTATCCACAATACAAATTGTGTTAGCCCAACTAAGGCAATTCCTAATATTTTGCCCATCATAAGTTTAAATGGTTTTACCGACGATATTATTACTTCTATAATTCTGCTGGTTTTTTCTTCGATAACCCCTCGCATAACTTGTGCTCCGTAAAGAAATATAAAAAAGTATATTAACAAGCCCGATATCATAGACAGAACAGTTGTTATTTCGGTTGATGTTTTTTCGGTTTGTCCGTCGTCGGTCCATTTTATTGTATCGAGTTTTATGTCGGTTTTTACCGATTTTAATACATCTACATCAATATTTTTTTTAAGTAATTTTATTTTTTCTATGTTATCGGTTAGTGTGTTAATTATTTGCATTTTAACATCTATACCAGGTTGTTTGTTCGAGAAAAGTTGAACTTTTTCTGATGCTAAAATATTTTTAGGTATAAATAAAAGTGCATAATAATCGGTGTTTGGAAAGTTTTTTTGAAATTTATCAATCGATTGGTGTTTTATGTAATCAAATTTTATATATTTTGAGTTTGGTAGCGATTTGTAAAAAATCATAGAGTCGTCGATTACGGCAATTGTTTTAACTTTTTGGTTGTCGTATTTTGCTAATAACGATGGTGCTATCATGAGTGCAGCCATAAGTATGGGGCCTATTATTGTCATTATAATAAATGATTTTTTCTTTACCCGTGTAAGATATTCGCGTTTTAGTATTAAAAATATTTTCATCGATTTAGTTTTTGTTAGGTTCTTTATTATCAGTTGTTTGTGTCTTGTTGGTTTGTTCCACAAGTTTTATAAATATATCGTTCATTGTAGGCAGAGTTTCGTTAAATTGCAATAATGTTCCGAATTGCATTAAATGTTTTACTAAATTATTTGTTTCTAAATTTTTATCAAGAACTTTTATTTTAAGTGTTTCGGAATATTTATTTTTTGCATGTTTTAGTATTTTGTATTGATGATTTAACGATGCGTTTAAGTGGTCGAATCCGTTAGCAAATTTAAAGTTGTATATATTAGATTTGTATGATTGTTTTATATCGTTTATGTTTCCTGATAAAATATTTTTTGATTTGTTTATAAGTGTAATATCATCGCATAGTTCTTCTACCGATTCCATATTATGAGTAGAAAATATAATTGTTGTTCCTTTATTTTTAAGATTTATAATTTCGGTTTTTAAGATGTTTGTATTTATTGGGTCGAAACCGCTAAATGGTTCGTCGAATATTAAAAGTTCAGGTTCGTGTAATATTGTTACTATAAATTGTATTTTTTGTTGCATTCCTTTTGACAGTTCTTCTACTTTACGGTTCCACCAATTTATTATTTCGAATTTATCGAACCAATATTTTAGTTTTTTTATTGCTTCGGATTTTGATAAACCTTTTAATTGTGCAAGGTAAACAGCTTGTTCGCCAACTTTCATTTTTTTATATAATCCACGTTCTTCGGGCAGATAGCCAATATTATAAATATCGTTTGCTTTTAGTTTACGATTTTTAAAAAACAGTTCGCCTTTGTCGGGTGCCGTTATTTGATTTATAATTCTAATTAATGATGTTTTTCCTGCTCCGTTAGGACCTAGTAATCCGTAAATTGTTCCTTGTTTGACATTAATACTAACTCCATCGAGTGCTTTGTGATTTGCGTATGATTTATGAATATTATCGGCTCTAAAAATTTCCATAGTTTTTTTAATAAAAAATAATTTGTAAAAATATACATATATTTTAATATAATTTAAACTTATAATATTATTTAATTAATATAATTTTTTTTACAAAAAAAAAGACCACCTCGCAACGAGATAGTCTTTTTTGTACCCGGGGCCGGGGTCGAACCGGCACGGACATTGCTGTCCACTGGATTTTAAGTCCAGCGCGTCTACCAATTCCGCCACCTGGGCTTCTTTATAAAAAAAGAACTTTTTTTGAGCGAGAAACGGGACTCGAACCCGCGACCCCGACCTTGGCAAGGTCGTGCTCTACCAACTGAGCTATTCTCGCAAATTGCGAATGCAAAAATAATATTTATTTTTATCTTGCAAAAAAACTTTAAATAAAAAATCTATTTTTTTAATAAATTTCTTATTTCGTTAAGTTTATTTAATGCTTCGATTGGTGTTAAGTCGTTAATATTTATATCTCTAAGTTCTTTACTTATTTGTGATAGTACAGGGTCGTCGAGTTTATAAAAACTTAATTGGTAGCCTTCGCGGTTATTATTTATGTTATCAATATTTTTTGATATATTTTCTTTATTGTTTGAGTTTTCTAATTCTTTTAAAATTTGTTTTGCCCGTTTTACAAGACTTTTAGGCATTCCTGCCATTTCGGCAACGTGTATTCCAAAGCTGTGCTTTGTTCCTCCGCGTTCGAGTTTTCGAATAAAAATAACTTTATTTTTTAGTTCTTTTACCGACACATTATAGTTTTTTACTCTTTTAAAATGTTTTTCTATCTCGTTAAGTTCGTGATAATGAGTAGCAAATAATGTTTTTGCTTTTGCTGTAGGATGTTCGTGAATATATTCTACAATAGACCAAGCTATTGATATTCCATCGTATGTGCTTGTTCCTCGTCCTATTTCGTCTAAAAGAATTAGGCTACGGTTTGATATGTTGTTTAATATGCTTGCAGATTCGGTCATTTCTACCATAAAGGTAGAATCTCCGGCAGATATATTATCTGATGCTCCTACTCGTGTAAATATTTTATCGACTATGCCTATTTTTGCCGAGTCGGCAGGGATGTAGCTTCCTA
>JALSQC010000301.1 GCA_026985625.1 Bacteroidales bacterium
CTTCCATACTAAATGGTTTAGTTACATAATCGTCGGCACCCGATTTAAAACCTTCGAGAACATCTTCTTTCATTGCTTTTGCCGTAAGAAAAATAATAGGCACTTTTTGGTTTAATAATCTAATATCTTTTGCAAGTGTAATACCGTCTTTTACCGGCATCATAACATCTAAAATACAAAGGTCGTATGATGTGTTCTTAAAAGCTTTAAAGGCTTTTTCTCCATCAGGAAATAAATCAATCTCGTATTTTTTTGCTTGTAGGTATTCTTTTAACAAGATTCCTAAATTTTTGTCGTCTTCTGCAACCAGAATTTTAATATTTGTTTCCATAGCTTTTATTTTTTATTTTGTATTAGTGGCAATTGTATTTCAAAAGTTGTGCCCTTGTTAAGTTTTGACATTAATTTAATTGTTCCGTTATGCGATTCTACTATTTTTTTAACATAACTTAACCCTAATCCAAATCCTTTTACGTTATGTATATCGCCTGTGGGCACTCTGTAAAATTTATCAAATACTTTGTGTTGATTTTCTTTTGATATTCCTATTCCTTTGTCGGTAATAGTTATAACTACTTTATTTTTTTTCTTTTGTGTTTTTACGGTAATATCAGGAGCTTCTTTCGAATACTTTACGGCATTATCGAGCAAATTATAAATTATATTTGTAAAATGCATTTTGTCTGCCAGTATGACAGATTTTTTTTCGTCTAAATACGAAACTAAAGTTCCGTTTAGTTCCGATACTCTTAACGAAAAATTATTTAATACTTTTTCTATTATGTCCTCAACTGTTATTTCTGTTAATTTTAGTTTTAGTTTTCCTTTTTCGAATATTGCTATTTGCAAAACTTTTTCGACTTGTTGGCTCAATCGTTTGGTTTCTTCGTCGATAATATTAGATATGTTTTTAAAATTTTTTGATTCTTTTGGCAGCGTATCGTCTTGTAACATTTGCGATGCCAACGATATTGTTGCTATAGGAGTTTTTAACTCGTGGGTCATATTATGAATAAAATCATTTTTTATCTCGGATATTTTCTTTTGTCTAAAAATCATTATTAATATAAATGCAAATGTAAATGTTATAATAAGTGTTAATATTATTAACGATACTCCAAATATTCCCAACGATTTTAGCAAATAACTACTTTTACCGGGAAAATAAATATTTATATAGTATGGGTCTGATACTAAATCTTTAGGGAAAATTCTTTTAGTAATTTTTTTTACTTTACACGATTTATTATATTTTTTTGATGCAAAAAATATCGAGTCGTTTTTGTTTGTAATTGCAAACTCATATTCGATATTTATTGTATTGTTAACTAAGTTTCGTTTTAAAAAGTCGTTAAAATTAACACGTCGTAATCGTTCAAAAATATTTTCGTTATAGTTTAATAGTTTATTTACTATCTTTTCTACAAACAAGGCTTTATCGTTTACCGAGTTTACTACAATTTTATTTAAATCTTTTATGTCTATTGGATTACTTTTTTCGTCTATTTTATTAAATGTATTGTGCGATGACGATACTAACGAATCGCCAACAAATGTATTTATAATTGTATCGAACTTAAGGCTGTTTTTATCTTTTATAAATATTTTTTGTTTATTAATGGTAAATATATTTTGTGCTGTGTTTAGTTTTGAGTTTAACGGATTTATTTTATTTAGGTTTGTTATATTGTTTGAGTCGGTATATGAGTATGCTTCGTTGGTAATTTCGTAAACGGTTTCGTTTGTTTCTATATCTTGATTTGTTTGGTCTATTGCATTGTTAACAAGTTGAATAAAATGTTTTTCGTTTACTTTTATTGCATTTTTTATCCAAAATATCTGTATTATAATGACTCCGCTTAGTGCTAAAGCCATTACTGTTGTTAATATTATAATTTGTCTTTTGTTCATTTATACAAATTTATTTAATATTTGAGAATCAAGTATATAACTTAACTTTAATTAACAGTATTTTTGTTTGATTAACATTAATATGATGTATATTTGTGATTGAAATTGTTTTTCATATTTAAGTTTT
>JALSQC010000302.1 GCA_026985625.1 Bacteroidales bacterium
TTTATAATCACGAGTTTACAAATATTTGCAGAGGTCTCGAGCGGATTCGAACCGCTGTATATGGTTTTGCAGACCACCGCCTAGCCACTCGGCCACGAGACCTTTTGTTTTTTAAGAATTGCAAATATAATAATAATTTATTTAAATCTTAACTAAAATTTTTAATTTATTTTTTCGAAAAAAAATAAAGAACTCGCATAAAAACAAATAAGCACATAGTTAAAATAATATTTAACATTACAATTAAACCCATTATATTATAACCATTCTACACTTTTTTAAATTTAATAAATTATTTTAATTTATTTTTTATATTTTTATTTTTTTTATTAAAAATGAAAAACGATAGTTGGTTATCAGACATATTAATAAAACTAGAGCACAACCGCGATAGTTTATCTTTAAAAGATGATAGATTTTTACAAATAAATTTATTTAATAATCTAATATCAAAAGTCGATTACTACTCAGATAATTGCAAAACATGTAAAACATACAAAACCGATATCGAAAATTATGTTAATAATCTAAAACCATTATCAATATCAACACAAAAACAAAAAGAATACGAAAAATTTTTAACCAAACTAAAACTACATCTCGAAAAAGAACATAAAATTTATCCGGCTCGTTATTTTAACTCAATATTTTCGTTTACAGGAATGCTAAGCGGAGCAATATTAGGAGCAGGAACCGGATACATAATAAACCCTAAATTTATATGGTCGGGACTTTTAATAGGTTGGACTACAGGATTATTAATAGGAAAAATAATAGGAATAAAAAAAGATAAAAACATAAGAAATAAAAACAAACAATACTAAAATATTATAAAAACTTTTAATTTTGAAAAATAAATTTTAATACAAAAAAAATGAAAAAATTAGCCTATCTACTTATTATTATCTCAATAATATCGTGCAACACAAACACAAAAAATAATACCAAAAAAAACGAAAATATGAAAATTAAATACCCCAAAACAAAAAAAGTTAATGTTGTAGATAATTATTTTGGCACAAAAATCTCCGATCCATACCGTTGGCTCGAAAACGACACCTCTTTAGAAACAAAAAACTGGATAAAAGCCGAGAACAAAATAACATTCGAGTATTTAAGTAAAATACCATTCCGACAAAAAATTAAAAACCGTTTAAAACAAATAATAAACTACCCAAAAATATCAACACCTTTTAAACTGGGAAATTTATATTTTTATTACAAAAATACAGGACTACAAAACCAAAGTATACTTTATGTTACAAAAGACACTAAATTAAACGGAGAAATTATCTTAGACCCAAATAAATTATCCGACGACGGAACAGTAGCATTATCGACAATAGGAGTATCGCACAATGGAGAATATCTTGCTTACGCCATATCAAAATCAGGTTCCGACTGGCAAGAAATATTTGTTAAAAACATAAAAACAAAAAAAATGCTTAAAGACCATTTAAAATGGGTAAAATTTTCGAACATAGCTTGGTATAAAGACGGATTTTATTATAGCGGATACGATGCACCTGTTAACGGCAAAGAATACTCAAACAAAAATAAATTCCATAAACTATACTACCATAAACTAGGCACACCGCAAACCGACGATATTATTGTTATGCAAAATAAAAAATTACCATTACGAATGTTTTATGCATCGGTATCAGACGACGAAAAATTTTTATTAATTTACGAAGAAAACGTTGGCAGCAGAGGTAACAAAATACATTTAAAAGATTTAGAAAACAACTTCGACTACGTAGAACTAACACCAAACTTTAATTACGAATACAACTTTGTAGGAAACGATGGAAATATATTATATTTTATAACAAACGACAACGCACCAAAATACAAACTCGTAAAATTCGATTTAAGCACAATGAAAAACATTAGCCCGCAAAATGTAATAGACGAAAACAATAACGTTATGGAATCGGCTTTACTGGCAAATAACAAGTTAATAATAAAATATATGAAAGATGCCCACAATATTATCGAGATATTTAACCTAAACGGCAAAAAAACAAAT
>JALSQC010000303.1 GCA_026985625.1 Bacteroidales bacterium
TTTGCAAATCAATGATATACAGCGTCAGTTCCTATACTTTTTTAAGTAAAAAATTATTAATTTCGTTAAGTTATTAAAAATAACAAATTTTATTATAAAAACCAAAAATAAAATCTCGGTTTTTTTATCAACAAATCCTAACAGGTTTTAAAACCTGTTAGGATTATGTTTTTTTATAATTTCTGCCAAAACAACCAATGCTATGATTCCGAAAATTTGTAATAATCATTATTTATTTGTTCTATTCCTAGATTGGATCCATTTGAGATTACAATTTTTTTTACGAATAAATTGTAATCCTGTTTAAAAATAATCCAACTTTTTCAAACAAACAAAAAATTTTATCACACCCTATCAAAAAAAACGACAAATCAGGCAGGAGGTTCCATTGTTATCCTTACCCGGAAAACGGCAAAAAGTCAAACCCGCCTCATTCGGATTGTTTACCCAAAGTATAGCGAATACCTACGTTCGTTGAATAGAAAAAGGTTTTGTAATAATACGGATCGTCGATTAATAACTGATAATCGCCATTGAACAAAAAACCGTAATGGGCACCAAAATTTACATTTAAAGACAGATTATCGCTTAACTTGTAAAAAACAGCTATGTTGCTCTCTATCGGCATACCGAAAATATGCTCGCTAAGCGGATAAACATCATATAAACACTTGCTATGAAGATGCAGCAAACCTGTACCCAGTGAAATACGCAAATTCGTTTTCTTTTCCGAAAAAAACAGCACATAAGGTGCTATTATCGTGGTGGTTACAATAGTCCTATTATTGATGCGTTCGCTAAATAACCGACCATACGATTGTGAAAACAAAACACCGGCTTGCTCCGTGATATTCTTGGTTAAACCCAACGAAAGGTGTTCGTAACCTTGGTGGTTTTTGTAAAACCGGTACGGCGAAAAAATTTTGCCGGCATTAAATTCCATTCCTATCTCTCGACTTCTATTTTCCGACGATTCTTGCGAAAATGCATACAGACTACTTATGCACAATAATAATAAAATTACTCTTTTCATTGTTTGATTATTTTTTGTTTAAAATTTTATTCCAATACTTCCTCCCAAAAATGTCATGGGAGAAGAAATAATAATCCAGTCGTTATTATTAAGAACAACGGTTATATAAGTTAAAGTATTCCTGAAAAAATGTTTTTTTTCCACTTTAATATCGTTTGCCGTTAAATTTGCTTTTTGCAAATAATTGTAAAAATTAACGGCTACGGTTTTTATTTCTTTTTCCGACGGTGTTTGCGAAAACCCGGAAATAAAAAAGAATAAAAATAGTATAGTTAATATCCGTCTCATAAGCAATCTATTTGGTTACAAAAACTTTATCGGTAGTGGTAGTAAACGCATTTCCTTTATCATCGGTAATCCGTATGGTAAATGATACCCATTTATTAGTATCGGGTGGAATAGACAGCTCTATTTTTATAGGCGTATAGCCAATCGGTGAATATAAATTACGAGGATAAGATAAATCATAATAGCCTCCAAATTTATTCTTATAGAATATATTTATATATTTATACAATTGTGTATTGTCAGAAGCAACACTGTCGTTATATACACAATCGGGAGTTACTGTAAAACTCTTGATTTTGTTTATAAAATATTTTTGCTCAACAACCTGAGGATTTGCACTCTGTGCATCATAATAATTATCAACACTTATTACTTTCCCACCTAAATTCAACTTTATATAAAAATTGTTATATGCAACCGTATCTTCTACCTCGTACCACAATGTATCCTGTCTATAAATGCCTGTATTGATATCAGTTAAAATGTATTTGTTTGTGTAACTAAGTGACCATGCAAAATTACCTCGATGTATATCTATATCCGGCTCCGGCATCTCTTTTTTACACGCCGTAACACTTAAGATTACAATTGTTAAAATATAAATTAGTTTTTTCATACCATTTAGTTTTTAAGTTGTTTTATTTCTTCCTGTTGTCGGGCAACTTGTTTTTGCAAATCAATAATATATAGCGTCAGTTCCTATACTTTTTT
>JALSQC010000304.1 GCA_026985625.1 Bacteroidales bacterium
TAAATCAATGGTTACAATAGAAGATAAAATATTTAAAAAAGACGAAAACAAAATGGTTGACGATACAAATTGGAAAATTGGTATCGGAAAATCAACTGTCGATGGAAACAAAGCAAGCTTTGTTTACATAAATAAAATTGTAGAACCATCGCCAAAACCATTTAAAGATTGTAAAGGATTAGTTACAGCCGACTACCAAAACTATTTAGAAAAAGAATGGATAAAATCATTACGAAAAAAATATCCTATAAAAATAAATAAAGATGTTCTACAAAGCGTAAAAAACGAATTAGAAAAATAATAACTTTTAAATGAAAAAAATAACCATTATAATATACATATTATCAGCAACACTGTTTTTTGCTTGCAAAAACACAAACACAACCAACAAAGACGAAAAACCTATTGCACAGGTTTACGATAAATACTTATACTATTCCGATATTAAAAACCTTATAAACTACAACACAAACTCCGAAGACAGCCAAATAAATGTCGATAATTATATAAAAAAATGGATTTATCAAGAATTATTACTAAAAAAAGCCGAACTAAATCTGTCAGAAAACGAATTAGACGTATCACGTCAAATAGAAAAATACCGCACACGATTAATAGTTAACAAATACGAACAAAAAATAATACATCAAAAACTTGATACAATATTTACCGAAAAAGAAATTAACGACTATTACAAAAAATACTCAAACAACTTTAAACTCGACAAAAACATTGTTAAAGCAATTATTGTAGAAATACCACGTTCGGCACCAAATATATGGCAAATACGAAAATGGTTAAAATCAGATACCGAAAAAGATATGGACAAAGCCAAAGTTTATATACACGACCACGCCAAAAAATTCGAAGATTTTAACGGAAATTGGATAAACACAACAACACTAAAATCGATGATAGATATTAAAACATCAAGATTCGACAATTACATAAAAACACGAGACTATTTTGAAATTAGCGACTCGCTAAAAATTTTTATTATTAAAATCGACAATAAAAAATTAAAAAACGAAATAAGCCCTTTAGAATTAGTAAAAAACGACATACAAAAAATATTAATAACAAAACGCAAACAAGAAATGATTGAACGAATCGAAAAAGAAGCCTACGACGATGCAATAGACAACAAAAAAATAGTAATTTACAACAAACGAAAGCTTAAAAATTAATATAAAATAAATATGAAACTAAAAACATACATATTAATATTATACCTGTTTATAACAACATTTAATACTTTTGCACAAAAAAAAGATATAGATAAAATTATTGCAATTGTAGGTAAAAATATAATACTTAAATCAGATATCGAAAACCAATACTATCAACTAAAAAACCAACCCGGAACCGAAAACATTCCCGACCTTAGATGCTATCTTTTTGAAGAAATGCTAATACAAAAACTTTTTTTACACAAAGCCGAATTAGACAGTATAGAAGTAACACCACAAGAAGTCGAAGATAATATCGACCGCAGAATACGATACTTTGTTAATCAAATAGGGTCAGAAGAAAAACTCGAAAAATATTATCACAAATCAATAGAAGAAATTAAAGACGACTTTAAAGACATTATAAAAGAACAAATGCTTGCCGAACGAGCACAAAGCAATTTAACCAAAAACATAAAAGTTACACCAAGCGAAGTTAAAAAATTTTATAACTCATTGCCCAAAGACAGCATACCATATGTAGAAGCAAAATACAGAGTAGAACAAATAGTTTTAAAACCTAAAATAAGCAACATCGAAGATTCAATAGCAAAAGCAAAAATTACAAACTTTAAAAAACGAATCGAAAATGGCGAAAACTTTGCCGCACTTGCAGTATTATATTCCGAAGACCCCGGCAGTGCATCAAAAGGAGGCGAGTTAGGATATGTAAGCCGCCAAGACCTTGTGCCCGAATTTGCAGCCGTTGCTTTTAACCTTAAAAACAAAGGCGAAGTATCAAGAGTTGTAAAAACAAAATTCGGATACCATATAATTCAACTAATCGACAGAAAAG